>DINJ01000214.1:0-3311 GCA_002423665.1 Bacteroidetes bacterium UBA5543
CCAAAGGCAAAAAGATGGAGAAAATATTGAGAACTGCCTGATTGAAATCAAATCATCAATAAGAGGATGTTTTACTGGGGGCTGCTATGAATATGCAGTTGTTACCCTATTTTGCATCAACTTATAAAATATCAGCTATGCGTTTCCTTTTATCTTTTATTGTCGCGTTGCCTTTCTTTGCCAGTGCGCAAAATAGTATTGATCTTGTTTTGGGGGCAGGCTTGGGTACTGCATATGCCAGTAATCCAAAATTGCAGACTACTTCGGCTGCAATAGGCGCCAATGGAACTATTAAAGCCATGTGGGACACCCGCAAATGGCAACTGGGCGCCGGCATTGATGTTGGCGCTATGAGCCATGGCAGGGTAGAACGGCAACTGACATTTTACACAGAGGTTAATAACCAGGTAGTGAGCTACAGCACCAGCGGTGCAGAAGAGGTGCAATTCGCTACGCCTTATTACTCGCCTCATGCCATTGTTAATTACAAACTAAACATACCCGACAAGCTGTATTTTTACGGTGGCGGGGTGTTGGGATATACTTTTACCCGTCATCGTTTTGACACGAGTCCAAGTATGGCCAATGCATTTTTCCGAAATGTACGGGGTATGATGACAGGCGCGAACCTGGGCCTGGTGATACACTTCGGTGGCCGTGTCNNCGTGTCAGCCTTGATTTGTCGGAAAACTGGCGAATGTCATTTCTCAATGATCCTAATCCTGCCGAATACAGTGCGTTGGCTCGTGAGAATAACCCCTGGGCGACTAATTACAAGATATACCTCGACGATGCCAGCCTGATAAAGGAATATAATGTACAAGTTTTTGTGACAACTATAGCCTTGCGTGTCAGACTATAGTTGTGCCTACTGGCGGATGGTCAACCCTTTTATTATCTTTGCGGCCTAAAGAACAGGCTTATGACACTGGAAGAAAAATTGAAGGAGCGCAGCGGCAATCAATGCGAACTATGCGCGGCAACAGGCAAACTGAATGTATATGAAGTTCCGCCGCAAACAGGAGGGTATGAAGAAAATAACATCCTGATATGCGATAAATGCCTTGCCCAGATAGACAAAAAAGAAGAACTGGACGGCAGCCACTGGGGCGTACTGACCACCAGCATGTGGAGCGAGGTGCCCGGCGTGCAGGTAGTGAGCTGGCGTATGCTGAANNCAATGAAACGTGGGCTGCCGAAAGCCTGGATATGATGTACCTGGATGATGAGCGCCTGGCATGGGCAAAAACCAGCGGCGATCATGAGAATGACGCCAGTGTTGATTTGCACAAAGACTCCAATGGTGCCCAACTGTTTGAAGGCGATACAGTGGTGCTCGCCAAATCGCTGGACGTAAAGGGCTCGACGGTAAATGCCAGGGTGGGCACGGTGGTGCGTAATATTCACCTGGTAAAAGACAATACCGAACAAATAGAGGGCCGTATAGACGGGCAGATGATAGTGATACTGACCAAGTACCTGCGCAGGCAGGCCCCCAAGGATTAGCTGGCGTATTGATTCATCCCTAAACAATTTCTTTAATACATTTGTTATGGAATAGCATTATCATAACTGAAAAAAGATACGCCCGATGAAAAAGCTGTATATATTACTCTTGTGTTGCGCACCCCTTATGCATTCAGGATGTTCCAAAAAAGACGGCGGTGGAGGAGGTGTTAACCTGTTTACCATAGAGGATGACAAACAACTGGGCCTGCAGGTGAAGGCAGAGATAGCATCCAAACCTACTGAGTTCCCTATTCTGGACCCGTCAACCAATGCTTCAGCATACAATTATATATACGGCATCCGCAACGAGATACTGAACAGCGGCAGGGTGACTTACAAAGACCAGTTTGCCTGGGAGGTGTATATCGTTAAGAACGATGAAATACAAAACGCTTTCTGCACGCCGGGTGGCTATATCTACGTATATACCGGGCTGATAAAATATTTAGACAGTAAATCGGCNNAATCGGCGCTGGCCGGAGTGATGGGCCATGAAATAGCGCATGCGGATAAACGCCACTCAACCGAGCAACTGACCAAGATATACGGTATACAAACATTGCTGGATATAGTGCTGGGCAACGACCAGGGCCTGCTCTCGCAGGTGGCTACCCAACTGGTGGCCCTTAAGTTCAGCAGGGACAATGAAACAGAGGCGGACATGGCATCGGTAACCTACTTGTGCCCTACGAAGTTTGAAGCGGATGGTGCTGCATTGTTTTTTCAGAAGATAATTGCGGAAGGGGCGTCTACTCCCCCTGAATTTCTGAGCACGCACCCTAACCCGGATAACAGGGTGGAAAATATACAGGCTGAGGCTGACACTCAGGGCTGTGGTTCTTCTATCACTGAAACGGAAGAAATAGCCGGCTACCAGGAGTTTAAGGCTTCGGTGTAATTTAATATTACAACAACGGCAACCGCACTACATAATTCCCGTTTTCTTCTCCATATGTTACCGGCCTGTCGGTAATGAGCGAGTAGCGTTTGCTGATATTGGCCAGGCCCATGCCGTTGCGCTTTTCCGTGCTCAGCTTCCTGTGCAGGGGATTGGAAATGACCAGCTCATTACCCTTTGCAGCGATAGTGATAACCAATGGCTGGGCTTTGGATATTATGTTATGCTTCACCGCGTTTTCCACCAATAGTTGCAGTGCCAGGTAAATGATTTTCTTTTCGGCGGCTACTTGCGGCGCAATCTCCATATCTATTTGCAAAGCATCGCCAAAGCGGCTTTTTTGTATGTGTATGTAGTTGTCCAGTATCTCCAGTTCTTCAGACAGGGGCACGATATTTCTGTCAGTATGCGCCAGCATATTGCGGTACAGGTCGGACAGGCGGCCTGTATAGTCCATCGCGGCTTTGCTGTCTTCGTGAACCAGCGACGACAGGATGCTCAGGCTGTTGAACAGGAAGTGGGGGTTGACCTGGCTTTTCAGGTATTCGTATTCAAACACCACACGGTCGTGTTGCAGGTNNTACTTGTTTCAGGCGTTGTTCGCGCATACGCATATACATGTAAGCAGCGGCTATCAATATGAGTATGAGCGTGATAATAAATAAGGGGTGCCGGTAAAACGGAGCGGCAATATGAAAATTGTATGTTTCCTCTACAGCGTTTGCAAAATCGGGTAATATAGAAGCCTGTACAGTGAAGGTATAATCACCCGGCGGCAGGTTGGGATATATTATGCCTTCTTCATCTGTAGTCAGCCACTTGTCATAGTATCCCGCCAGTTTGTACCTGTACCTGAGTGAACGGGTGTCAGTAAAGTTGATGCCTGTATAGCGGAAGTTGAAGA
>DINJ01000214.1:3439-9283 GCA_002423665.1 Bacteroidetes bacterium UBA5543
GTAGTGTGGACTGCAGCCAGTTGATTGTAGGTACTACCAGGTGTGTATAATGGTCGTAATTCCAGCGCTGGTCCAGCACCAGGGTGTCGGGTATTATGCCCTTGTTTTCAGCCGAAGAGTCGTGAGGTATTGTTGACAATAGCAACAGTATGAATAGCAAAAGGTTGCGGAAGTAGCAGGACATGTAGTAAAAATATCAATTTTTCTACGGATTGCACAGCCGGACCGGTGAACATGGCTGACAGGTGCAGGATATTTGTTTAAACNNGTATGAAGAAGACCATCCTGGTATACGGACTGGCATTGGCGGGGCTCACCACTTTGCTGAAAATGATTGAGTACAAGTTCCTGGTGCGGGATATCAGTATGGAAATATACCTGGGGGTTATCGCCTTGTTTTTTACCATAATAGGTGTGTGGGCCGGTACTAAGATTATCAATAGAAAAACTATTGTGCAGGAGGTGCCGGTATTGGTGGAGCGGCAGGCTGAATTTGTACAAGACGAGGCACAAATGAAAAAACTGGGTATCAGCCAGCGGGAATATGAAGTGTTGCAATTGATGAGTGAGGGAATGTCTAACCAGGAAATAGGGGACAAACTGTTTATTTCCCTACCTACGGTCAAAACACATTCCACCAACCTGTATATGAAGCTGGATGTAAAAAGGAGGACACAGGCAGTGCAGCGTGCTAAAGAATTGCAACTCATACCATAGTACGGCCTCATACTTTGGCATGAAAACATGCGTCAACATTGAAAATCATACTTTGGTATGAAAGGGAAAATGCCCGCCATCTGTTCATTTGCATCATAAACTAAAAACAAAGTATTATGAAAAGAATCGTATTAGTCTTCAGCCTTATTGCTGGTATCATTACGGCAGGCATGCTATTTGTAACTATGGCACTTGCCAAAAATGGTGTGATGGAGCCCAGTGCCATNNATTAATTTCGGAAAGGCATTCTTAATAGGTATTTATATTTCACTTATTTCCAGTGCCATCTACGCACTAGGCTGGGAGATATATATAGGAACTACAGGTATGACGGCAGTTGAGCTAATGGAGGGCATGTTTGCAAAACAAGTAGCGGCAATGAAGGAAGCAGGGGCTACCGCTGAAGAACTTGCGATGTATCAGATAGGGGATTGGTACAACAATTTCGCCTTAAGATATCTGTGGACGATGTTTGGCGAGATGTTCCCTGTAGGGCTGATTATTTCATTAATATGTGCAGGAATATTGAAGCGTAAAACAGTGAGGGCTTAATTCTGATTATTAAAATATTAAAACATAAAACATGGAGAATAATAAATTGGGCAGGGTGGTATGGATGGACCTGACCATACCCAATGCCGATGAAGTGAGTGAATTCTACAGCAAGGTAGTAGGCTGGGATATACAGGGTTTTGATATGGGCGGCTATGAGGATTATTGCATGAACGACTCTGAAAGTGGTGAAACAGTAGCGGGTGTGTGCCATGCTCGTGGTGTTAATGCCAGCCTACCCCCACAATGGCTGATGTACCTGGGCGTGGAAAACCTGGACGAAAGCCTGGAAGCTGTAGAGGCCAACGGCGGAAAGGTATTAGGCGAGAAACGCAGTGACGGTAAGGGAGGGCACTATTGCCTGGTACAAGACCCTGCCGGAGCCTACCTGATGATAACAGGATGAAAATAGCAATAAGCCTTTTGAATAAGACAAATGCTGTTATGAAAAGCGCACCAAGGTATGGTGCGCTTTTCATTAATTTCTTTTCAACCAACCGGCAATGCTCATGCGCGGGCGTGTGGCGGGTTGTACATCATGTTCCAGTTCATCACTTTTAAAGAAGACAGATGTTCCTCCTGCAGGTAGTATCAACCTGCCGTCATCTCCACCGTCGGGGTAAACAGCCAGGTGGCCCCCATGTTCTTCTTTCCAGTCTTCGTTCAGGTAAATGATAAAAGTGAATTTGCGGCCGGGGTTATTTTTAAACTGGTCTAGGTGTCGTTTATAAAAGCTCCCCGGCTCGTACAGGGCGTAGTGCATCTCGTAGTCGTTGATGCCTGTATAACATGTCCTGTTCAGGTAACTGATAAATTCCTCTACGATGTTGACTAATTCTAACTCAGCGGGGTCTGTACTGGTTTTATCTATCCAGTAAATTTTATCGCTTCTTATTTGCAGGTCGTAAACCTTGGAAATTCCTCTGCCGATGCCTGCCGGGGAAAGTTCGTCCTGCATATGCAGCAACTCCAGCCTTTTGCGTAATTGTTCTGTTAGTGAGTTGTCGAGGAAGTTCTGGTATACTCCTGCTTTATACTGTATATAACCGTTTACCAGTTCATCAAATCTTTCTTCCATTTTGCTGCGCTTATGCGTGAACTGATAACGATATGTGTATGTGCTGCTGATTGAAGCGAAGCGAAATTATGTGAAAGTTTTGATGATATTATGTGGTGTTTCTTCAACAGTGCAAAATTCATCAGGACATTAGCTAAAAATTCAATATTTTTAACGATTACAGTGAAAATAAATATGAAAAAAATCTACTTATTGTGTGCGGGTGTACTACTTGGCACACAATCATGGGCTCAACTTCCGTTGATAGAAGATGCTAATGGTAAGCCGGTGAAACTGGCTGACATAGTGAACGCTTACGAACAGGAGCATGGTGTGCACAGGACCCCGGAAGAAGAGGGGGGTAAAATACGTGAAGGTAAACACTACCAATTTGATCGTTGGCGCTGGTACTGGGAACACCATCTGGATGAAAATGGTTATATGGTATCTGCTGCGGCCAATTATACAGAGGCGTTGAAACTTGTAGATAGGAGCCGTGCTAAATCAANNCTGGAAACTGAGAGGGCCTTTTACTTCTTACAGTGGTTATGGTGGAATTGGTAGGGTTAATTGCGTAGAATTTCACCCCACTGTCAGCAGCACTTATTGGGTAGGGGCTTCAGGTGGCGGTATATGGAAAACTACCAATGATGGACAGACCTGGACATCCCTGTCTGACAATTTGCCAAGAACAGATGTGTCTGATATAGATGTAAACCCTTTAAATCCCAATACTATTTACCTGTGTACAGGTGACCGTGACGGAGGTAGTGCATCATACAACAATAACAATAGTATAGGTGTACTTAAATCGACGGACGGGGGGCAAACGTGGAATACAACAGGTATATCCTGGACAACATCGCAAGGCCGCACTACCAACTGGTTGTTGATTAATCCGCAGGATACTAATTCACTTACACTGGCTACCAGTATGGGTATATATAAATCCTTCAACGGTGGCACTACCTGGAGCCAAAGACAGACGGGTAATTTTATCCAGGTATTATATCATCCTGCCGATACCAGCATATTGTATGGATCGCGAAATAGTGATGACAGGGAAATCTACCGTTCAACAGATGGGGGTATGAGTTGGACTGTTGTTACAAACTTTAATAACGCACGTCGTATCGCTATTGCGGTAACTCCCGCTAATGTTGCGCTTGTAAGGGCAATGGTATNNTATATGAGTCTGTAGATACCGGAAAGACATTTACGCTGATATATGCACCTACTGGCACCAATTGCAACGCAGGCGCTTCTAATGCAAAAACAGGTGACCTGATAGTGGGCAGACTGGATGGTAAGGGGTGTGGTAACCAGGGATGGTATGACCTTGCCTTTGTGATAAGTCCGACTAACCCTAATATAGTATATGCAGGAGGTGTGAATACATATGGTTCTACAAATGGAGGAAGGAACTGGTCGCTGGTTACAGAGTGGTACTCTAACAATCCGGGTATAGCTACTATACACGCTGATAAGCATTATTATGCGTACCACCCGCTCACAGGTCATTTGTTTGAATGTAATGATGGTGGAATATATAAGACAAGCAATCCTAACAGCACACTGTGGACCGATATTTCTCATGGACTAAGCATCACCCAGTTTTACAGAAATGCTGTTTCTGATGCAGCTACCTATGCACTTGGAGGCTCACAGGACAACGGCTCGAAAGGGCTACAGGGTGGAACATGGTATGACTTAACAGGAGGTGATGGCATGGATTGCCAGGCTGACCCTATCGATTCAAATGTGTTTTATACATCAACACAAAATGGTGGTTCCATAAACCGTACTACTAACGGTGGCAACAATTTTACAAACGTTCAAAATAACATGCCCGGAGATCCTTCCGGAGGATGGATAACACCGTATATTATTACTCCTGACAGTAATAACCATCTTATAGCCGGGTACAAGCATATTTATTTCAGTGCAGACAGGGGTAGCAGCTGGATGTCCATACAGGGCACGGCTATTACAGGAGGTAACTGTACCCGTGTGGCTATGACAGGCGGAGCAACACCAACTATCTACGCGATTTTCCCCGATACGCAAGTAGTGTTTTTTGCTGATAACTATGTACGTGGCAATACTGCGACATTTGATACTATTAAAGTTCCGTATGGTGGTACCATTTCTGATATTATGGCGCACCCAACCGACAGTGGCAGGTTTTACCTGACCTTTAGTGGTTATGGTAGTGCGAAGGTTGCGGAGTATAACCTTGGTGCATGGTCTCTACGTAATGCAGGATTGCCAAATGTGCCCATACGCTGTCTGAATTATGATACCACATACCAGGTAATGTATGTGGGTACTGATTTGGGTGTGTTTTACATGGACAGCACAACTACAGGCGCGTGGGCTTCATTTGGAAAGAATATGCCGTTTATTGAAGTGCTGGATATAGCCATTAATAATACAACAAAGGAAATATGGGCTGCTACGTATGGCAGAGGTATGTGGAGTAGTATATTACAGGGTTCTGTGCCTGCACCACCTGACACAAATGACTCCACGAATATTGTGGTGGTAATCCCATACGCTGATGATGTATTTCAACTGGCGCCAAATCCTGCCAAGGATGATTTTAAGATCATTGCAGGTTCGTCCCTGTTAGCAGGTAAAGCTGTGATGGTGAATATTATAGATTATACCGGCAAGACTGTATGGCGCAAAGAGACGGTGTTTAATGGTGGTAAGACGGATGTGGCTACTAATAATTTACCTCCCGGTGTGTATATAGTAGAATTGAGAGATGAGCGGGCCGTGTTAGGACGAAAACGGATTGTATTACAATAAGACAAAAATAAAGCGGCGATATCGCCGCTTTNNCATGCTGAAAGCCATATGTGATAAAAAAGTCTTCAACTCGTCGGTTATTTTTCTTTTGTCAAAATCGGTAAGAGAGGGAAGGTATTGTGCAAAAAATAGTTGATGATGAGCCGTTTCTACCAGCGTGCTGGCTAATGAGTGTGCATACCTGTATTTTGGGTTGTAAAAGTTGAATACAATAGATATGCGATGGCATAGGTCTTTGTATGGTTTGAACATGCGCGCGTCATTGTCTTGCTCTACATGATGTGTGAAGTATAGTTTGTTGCTTTCCGAAATGACGATGTTGTTGAGTTTGTTTTTGTTGATATGTGTAGAAATGAATTGGTCGTCCAACTCGAAAACTAATAAACTTATTAATGTATTTATGTTCTTTACAGGGTCGTTAATATTACCTGTATAAAAGTTAAACTGGTATTCCATCCATGTCCAATACCAATTGATAATGTATGATAACAATCGGTGTTTATTTTCAAAATAGCGATACACACTAGCCTCCGTAGTATTGATATTGGCTGCTAGTTTTTTGAATGTAAAGCTTTCAAAACCAAGCTCATGTATCATTTCGATACTATGCTTTATGATGTTGCGCCCCAGTTCTGACTGCTCCGGATCTTTTATATAAAGATTGGGGTTCAGCCGTATTTGTATCTCCATCGCAGAACTTTAGG
>DINJ01000133.1:0-393 GCA_002423665.1 Bacteroidetes bacterium UBA5543
TTGTTCGGCACGGTGGTAGGTAACGTTTACAAATGCAGGCTTGAACTCCATCAACGGGTCCAGCGTTTTATATATAGATTCTATGCTTTTACCCTTGGGCGGCGGCAATACTTCCAGTGATATAATAGGCCCGGGGTTGCTAGCTAAGTATTCAGTCAGTTTCATACAGGAGGCAAAAGTAAAATATATTCACCTTCTTTTCACGTAAAAGAATTAGCAGCAAATTGGCACAAGTATTTTCGGGTACTTAGGCTCTGTTTGTTATTTTTGCCGCAAAGCACGGAACTATTGGACACCGCTAAAAGGAAAATAACAGCCAAAGGACTGGTAAAGCGCTACCGCAACCGTACGGTGGTGAACGACGTATCTTTCGAAGTAAACCAGGGTGAAATG
>DINJ01000133.1:502-4999 GCA_002423665.1 Bacteroidetes bacterium UBA5543
ATTGCTGGACGAACCGTTTGCAGGTATCGACCCCATAGCCGTAGAGGATATACAGGGTATAGTGGCCAGCCTGAAGTTTAAAAACATAGGCATATTCATCACCGACCACAACGTACAGGAAACACTATCTATTACTGATCGTGCCTACCTGCTGTTTGAAGGTAAAATACTGAAAGCAGGCACTGCCGAAGAACTGGCTGCCGACGAGCAGGTACGGAAAGTGTACCTTGGCCGCAACTTCGAGCTGAAACGGAAGGACTACTCGGATGTACAGCCACGGTAACCTTGTATAGGTTACCCGCAGAAATGATTATATTTAGCACAATTAAGAATTAAGAGCAATAGGAATGAGCCTGATTAGTCCGGCATTGAAAGGATATATGATGTTGCGCAACAGCGCGATAGATANNNCTATCAGCAAAGAGTCCCTGGACGACAACCATTTTAAGGCGGGTAAGGATGTATTCGCCCTTTATTTCAGGCAGTTTCCACAGTCAACATTTATGTCGGGCAAATGCCTGGTGATAGGCGGTAGCCACCAGATTAACCAGCTTAGTGCAGATTCATTTTATGGTGACCTGTCGGCTGTAATGCTACAAAACCTACCCCTATACGGGCAAATGGTGCGTACGCCCGATTTGTCAATAGCCCTGATGGCGGAGTGGGAGGAGAAAATAGAAAAGATAGCCCATACCACCATTAACGAAGATGTGACATACATAGCAGGTGTACCCACCTGGACTATTGTGCTCATCAAACGGATTTTGGAAATAACAGGGGCTAAAAACCTGCTGGAAGTATGGCCCAACCTGGAAGTGTATGTGCATGGGGGGGTAAGCTTCAAGCCCTACCGCCGGCAGTTTGAAGAATATATACCATCGGAACAGATGCGCTACGTAGAAACCTACAACGCATCAGAAGGTTTCTTTGCCGCGCAGCACGATAACGACCGCGATGATATGCTCCTGTTCCTTAACCATGGTATATACTACGAGTTTATGCCATTGGAAGAATATGGTAAAGAGCACCCTGAAACGCTATCGCTAAGGGAGGTGGAACTGAACAAAAACTACGCGCTGGTGCTGAATACCAATGGTGGCCTGTGGCGATATATAGTTGGTGACACTATCCAGTTTACCTCGCTGAACCCATACAGGATAAAGGTAACAGGCAGGCTGAAGCACTTTATCAACGCCTTTGGCGAAGAAGTAATAGTAGATAATACCGACCACGCCATAGCCGAAGCCTGTAAACAAACCGGCGCTGTGGTGAACGATTATACCGCCGCACCCGTATATATGACGGGCGAAAGCAACGGCGCACATGAGTGGATAATAGAATTTGAACACCTGCCCTGCCCAATGGAGGTGTTTACCGAAAAGATGGACAAGGCGTTGCAAACCGTAAACTCTGACTACGAAGCCAAACGGCACAAGGACATAGCACTGCGCATGCCTATAGTACACCGTATGCCCGTAGGCGGCTTCAACAAATGGCTGAAGGACAAGGGTAAACTCGGTGGGCAGCACAAAGTACCCCGGCTGTGTAACGAACGCAGATACCTGGAAGAGATAATGCCTTATACACAAGCCTGACAGAACGTTTTCTGTTTTATATTAATTATCCATTAACTGACATTTGTCATTTTATATGGCGATAGCACTGACTATGTTTGTTGTATAAAATTTACAATTATGCACACAACTCAGGCAACTACCATCGCCACTAAGCTGACAAACGAGCACAACGACTGGCTGCGCAGCCTTGATTTTTACACTGACGAATTAAATATTCTTAAAGGCCGCCTGACGGAAGTAGCTGGCAAAAACACAGGAGATGAAGCGGCAGAAGGTGCCGAATTGTACGAAAACAGGTTCGAAATTCAGCATAAAAACATCAGCGATTTGACGCATGAGATACGCCGTCATCTGGCAGAAGTAGCTGTGCAGGCCAAAGAAAAAGCCGGCCATATAGAAACAAGGCTGCTGGATAAACACGCCGACCTGAGGGAGCAATACATTTCACTGGAAAAGACAATTCACGACCTGAGGCACGAGTTCTACAGGTATGCATCTAAATGGATGTAGAAATTACTGTCCTTTGTCCTGTTCGTAATACATTACATTGAGCTCGCCTATATAGGCGAGCATTTCTTTTTTACCCAGGCCCTTAACAGCGCTGGTGAGAAAACTACGAGGGATAAACTCCCATTCTTCGCGCATAGCATCAATAAATGTGCGCACATTTTTCGCAGCTTCGCGTTGGGTGCTCTTATCCGCTTTAGTAAATACGATATTGAACGGCACCTGCCATTCGCCCAACTGCGCCAGGAAATCGAGGTCTATTTGCTGTGGCTTATGGCGGCTGTCAATGAGTACAAATACAGTTGCCAGATTGGTGCGTTGGGTGAGGTAATTCTCAATCATTTTGCCAAAAGAGGCCCGTTGTTTCTGCGAAACCTTTGCATAACCATAGCCCGGCAAGTCCACCAGGTACCACTCATTGTTAACAACAAAGTGGTTAATCATCTGTGTTTTGCCCGGGCTGCCCGATGTTTTGGCCAGTTTATTCTGTCCCGTCAGCATATTTATCAGTGAGGACTTANNACCTGCCGATAAAGGCATATTCAGGTTTGTCGGCCGGCGGACATAGCTCTACACGGGGGCTGCTGATCAAATATTTGGCTGAACGTATCTCCATTGCTTGTGTTAATGTACTTTTGCACCGATGCAATCCGGTACAGATAATAATCCGGCAGCCAGGGTGGTGCCGGACGCAGGGTCAAATTTAAGCAAGAAAGAGCAGGTTGCCGATATGTTTAATAACATAGCCGGCAAATATGATTTCCTGAACCATTTTTTATCCCTGGGTATTGACAAGGGCTGGCGCAAAAAGGCAATTGCCGAAATAGCCAAAGTACAGCCGAAAACTATACTGGACGTAGCCACCGGCACGGGCGACCTGGCCATAGCCGCTGCAAAACTGAATCCTGATAAAATAACCGGTATAGATATAGCCGCCCAAATGCTGGACGTAGGCAGGCAGAAACTGAAAGAAAAGGGGCTGGATGAACTCATCACTATGCAAGTGGGCGATAGTGAAGCCCTGCCATTTGCTGATAATAGCTTTGACGCCATCACCTGCGCTTACNNAAACAGGGTTACCAGTTCTACTTCAAATACGTACTGCCCACACTGGGCAAACTTGTATCAAAGCACAGTACCGCTTACTCTTACCTGCCCGAATCAGTTATGGCATTCCCTGAAGGACAGCGGTTTTGTGAAATACTGGCTGAATGTGGCTTTAAAGAGTCGAAGGCCAGGCCACTGACGTTTGGGATTACAACACTGTACACTGCTACTAAATAAAAAAAGAAAATCCCCTGCAAGCAGGGGATTTAAATTGTCCACTCTTATTTAGGCTTACTTACCGTCTTCCTTCACTTCTTCAAACTCTACATCAGATACATCGTTGGCATTATTTTCAGGCTGAGCCTGCGCACCACCCTGGGCATCGCCACCCTGGTTGTACATATGCTGGCTGGCTGTCTGCCATGCAGCGTTCAGCTCTTCCATTGCCTTATCTATCGTATCCAGGTCTTCTGCTTTATGTGCTTCTTTCAGTTTGGCAACTGCAGTTTCAATAGTCTGCTTTTCAGCAGCAGGCAGTTTATCGCCATACTCTTTCAGTTGCTTCTCCGACTGGAACACCAAACCATCAGCCATATTCAGCTTCTCTACGCGCTCACGCACTTTCTTATCCGCTTCTTCGTTGGCCTTAGCTTCANNTTCTATCTCTTCTTTGCTCAGTCCGCTACCGGCTTCTATGCGTATATTCTGCTGCTTGCCTGTGCCCTTGTCCTTCGCGCTTACATTCAGTATACCGTTCGCATCGATGTCAAAGGTCACTTCGATTTGAGGTACGCCACGCGGTGCGGGAGGAATACCATCCAGTATGAAACGTCCAAGCGTTTTATTGTCCTTAGCCATAGGGCGCTCACCCTGTATCACATTTATTTCTACACTAGGCTGGTTATCAGCAGCGGTAGAGAATGTTTCGCTCTTCTTGGTAGGAATGGTTGTGTTAGACTCAATCAGTTTGGTCATTACACCACCCATAGTTTCTATACCCGNNCGTAGAACCACCTACCAGTATCACTTCATCTATTTCTGATGCATTCATGCCCGCATCTTTCAATGCCTTCTGGCAAGGCTCCAATGTACGCTGTACCAGGCTGTCTGCCAGCGACTCGAATTTTGAACGGCTTAGCTTGCGCACCAGGTGTTTAGGCACACCATCTACCGCTGTTATATATGGCAGGTTGATTTCAGTTTCCTGGCTTGAAGACAATTCTATTTTCGCTTTTTCAGACGCTTCTTTCAAACGCTGCCATGCCATCGGGTCTTTACGCAGGTCAACAGCTTCATCTTTCTTAAATTCGTCTGCCAACCAGTCCATTATCACTTTATCAAAGTCATCACCACCCAAATGGGTATC
>DINJ01000120.1 GCA_002423665.1 Bacteroidetes bacterium UBA5543
AAGATTCAGGAAGAAAGCTTGTATTATGAAACACTGAAACACAATGGTGAATTCCCGATAATAGGTGTGAACACATTCCTGAGCAGCAAGGGGTCGCCTACTGTTATACCGCGCGAGGTGATACGTTCTACTACGGAAGAAAAAGAATTCCAGATAAACACGGTACAGAACCTGTGGAAGCGCAGTGGCGATAATGGCCCCGAAATGCTGCACAGGCTGCAGGAGACCGCCATCAAAAACCAGNNACATAGACATAAAATTGACATTCATTAACGCTCCGAAAGGGGCGTTAATTGTTTGAAAAAAGACCGTTTCGCGCTCATCTTTTCGCCTTATTAATTGTTATACAATTGTCTACGTTGCAATAACACATTATAACGGAACAAATTTTTGTAATTTCGTACTGTATCTGATACAACAGTTTGAGGAAGGTCCTGAAAATATCACTGTACACGCTGGGCAGTATACTCTTGCTGCTGGTACTGCTATTCCTGTTTATCAACAGCCGTTGGGGTCAGAACATTATTCGCGATAAGGCAGTAGCCTACCTTAAAGACAAACTGAAAACAGATGTACGCATTGGCGAACTGCGGTTGTCGTTGCCTTATTGGGTAGAGCTGAAAGATGTACTGGTGATGGACCGTGCCAATGATACCCTCGCATCGGTAGGCAGGCTGAGGGTGGATGTAGCCATGCTGAAACTTATAGGCAACAAGCTGGAAATAGAAAACCTGGAACTGGAAAACACTTACGCTAACCTCTATCGCAACTACCCTGATACCAGTTACAATTTTGATTTTATTGCTCAGTCTTTTTCTTCCGGCTCTCCAAAAGAACCTGAAGTAAAGAAAGATACCACTACCGGTTTCAGTATGGATGTGCAAAAGGTGGCATTAAAAAACATCCGTTTCAACTTCCTGGACTATAGTGGTGGGGTGCAATTTAGGATAGCATTAGACACCCTGGGGCTGAAAGGCAGAAAAACTGATATCAACAAACTGGACTTTAGGGTTGATGATGTATTGATAGCTGGCGTGCATAGCTCGGTAAAAATTGACACCTCTATTATACCACCTTCAGGCGATAGTACTTCTTCCGCATTACCTGTTATCTATGCCGGCAAGCTACAATTGAAGGATATCAATTTCGCTTTCGATGATTTGCAGGCACCTTACCAGAAAGAGGGGATTGATTATGTGCACCTCGATTTAAAAGATGTAGCCTTGCATGCTGAAAATGCATTCTATACTTTGGACTCTACGAGTGGCATGATTCACCACCTGGCTGCAAAAGAAAAAAGCGGCGTTGACCTGCGTGAATTCAAAACTGATTTTGCCTACTATACACAAGGCGCTTACCTGCACGATTTGTATTTAGAAACCAGCAATTCCGTATTGCGCGACAAGCTGGAGATAAAGTATACATCGTTAGCTTCTCTCAGCGAGCAACCGGGCGAAATGCAACTGGATATTGAGCTGGACAATAGCGTTGTAGGCATAAAAGACATACTCATCTTCGCGCCTGATTTACGTTCACAGGATTTGTTCAGGAAGAACGGCAATGAACAACTACAACTGGCTACCTCTATCAAAGGAAAGCTGAAATCATTAGATATAAAAACCTTTTACCTCACCGGGTTGGACGGCACAGTTGTGGACATGGACGGTGTGTTGAACGGACTGCCCGATGCGGATAAAATCAATTACGATTTCCGTATTGCTGAAATCCGTTCTACCGAGAAAGATATACTGACATTCATACCTGAAGATGTTGTAGCCAGTGTAGACTTGCCGGAGCATTTCTCATTGACGGGTGAAATATCCGGAACTACGCTTGATTACAATCCTGATATAGCACTGGTCAGTACCGATGGTTCTGCCACTGTAAGCGGTTACCTGCATATGTCGGGCGGTGAGGGGAATGAAAAATACAAGTTGTATGTAACCACCGATAAGCTGAACATAGGCAAAATACTCAAACAGGATTCTGTCTTAGGGCGCATCACCGCAAGGTTGAATGCTGACGGTAGCAGCTTTGACGTGAAACGAATGAATACTGTGCTGAAAGGCGATATCAGTTCGCTATGGGCTATGGGGTACAACTACAGCAGTATTCACCTGAATGGAAATATCAAAAAGCAGGTTGCAGGGTTGGAGCTGAACTCTGAAGACCCCAATGCAGTATTCAACCTGGTGGGTAATGCAGATTTAAGTGGTGAATATCCTGCCATAGCCGGTAAGCTGAAAGCAGATAGCGTTAACCTCTATGTACTGCAACTGGCAAGTGATTCACTGGCACTACAAACAGAAATTGATTTTGATTTTCCTTACCTGAATGTTGATTATCCGAGGGGAGATGTTATCATCAGTAGTACTGGTATCAACACGGCAACTGATAGGTATTTTATCGATACGCTGACAGTACATGCACAGTCCTCTGTAGATACAGGGCAAAATATAGACATAGATGCGGACTTCCTTTTTGCATCTATTACGGGTAGCATACCCCTTACTAAATCAGGTGCCTTTATTCAGCAGCAAATAGATAAGTATAACCCGCTGCATAAGCATGATACTGTTGTAACCGCACAGGACACTACAAGTGATTTGTCACGCTACACGCTTGGCGTTACCGCCACAATTACAGACAGGCCTTTGTTACATACATTGCTGCCATCCTTGGAATACATTGAGACTTCTACCGTCAAGGCTAATATTTCTCAACAATCATTGAAAGTCACAGCTACGGTTCCATGGTTGGGATACAACGACATGCTGATAGATAGCGGCAACGTGAATATAACAAACACTGCCCCGCACAGGATAGCCTACGATGTGTCGTTGAAAAGTTTCTCTCAGGGTACTACACAACTCTGGCTCCCCGAGGTAACAGGTGAGATGGACGGCAGCAATATTACGGCCTATGCGGTAGTACGTGATGTCGAAAACAAAGACAGGTACATAGTCAATGCAATTGTAGATATAGACAGTACACAACAAACTATATCGCTGGGCGAAGGCTTAATGCTCAACTACAGCAACTGGAATGTGACCCCGGGCAATAAGATAGTAATAGCAGATAATGGTGTCTATGCTGATAAGTTTAAACTGACACACAACGGCGGATCTCTTACTCTTCAAAGTGAACAGTTACAGCCCGATGCGCCATTAAATGTGAACATCAAAGATTTCAGGATTGCAGACGTAGTGCAGTTAATGCAGCAGGATAGTATGCTGGCTGATGGCACTATCAATAGTGACATAGTGATAACTGACCTTACAGGTAATATCGGAGCTACCGGAAAGTTAAACGTAGAAAACCTGGCAATAACCGGAGATACTATCGGCAACCTTCAGGCAGACCTGCTGGAAGCGACAGCTAATGAAATTGATACACGCATTACACTTAACGGTTATGGCAATGACCTGACTATCACCGGCTCATATTATCCCGAGCCTGTTAATGGGAATAACTTCGATTTGCAGATGGATATCCAGTCGCTGAACATGCGAACAGCTGAGGGCCTTTCAGCAGGAGAATTACGCAATAGTTCCGGTAAACTTTCAGGCGACATCGATGTAAAAGGGACAACAGATAAGCTGCTACTGAATGGGGAATTGAGAACAGACAAGGTGACCACCACCATTACACAGTTGGGAGCTCCTTTTACTATGAGAGATGAAGTTATTGAACTGCAAGGGCAGAAGATGGTATTCAATAACTTCACCCTGGAAGACAAAAGAGGGAATAAAGGTGTATTGAAAGGCAATATAGACATCAGCAAAATGGACAGGCCAGACCTTAAGCTGAATTTCAAAGCAGACCATTGGCAAGTACTCAACTCTACCGAGCGCCAGAACGATTTCTTTTATGGAGAATTGTTTGTGAGTAGTAATATTGATATAACGGGGCCGGCTACAGCGCCCTCGGTAGAGGGACAACTTACTGTACACGACAGTACTGATTTTACTATAAATATTCCTGAAGACGAACCCGGAGTGGAAGAACGTGAANNCGCACCAGAAGGGTTTAAAAAAGCCAAAAAGAAGGACAATGCTGAAGACCTGGCCATAGAAACAGGTACAGCTCTGAATATGAATATCACCATTGAAAAAGATGCTCGCTTTAATGTAGTGATAGATCCTGCTACGGGCGATATGCTGAGTGTAAAAGGGGAAGCCAACCTGAACACGCAAATAAACCCCGATGGCTCTGTGGGGTTAGCAGGGGTGTTTACTGTTAAGGAAGGATTTTATGAATTGAACTACTCGCTGGTAAAAAGAAAGTTTGTGATACAGGAAGGCAGTGAAATCAAATTTGCCGGAGACCCATTGAAAGCTGAAGTAGATATTACTGCTGCATACACAGCAAACATACCTCCTTACGAATTAGTGGAAAATGAGATTGACCAGCAGAATTCTATTTATTATAAACAAAGGCTTCCTTTCAGCGTGGTGCTCAAGCTGTCTGGCGAAATGTTGGAGCCCGAAGTGGCATTTGACATTACCCTGCCCTCAGAAAGAAATTATCGTGCTAACTCTGAAGTGATAACCATAGTGCAAGGCAAGCTGCAGCAGATGCGCAACAACCCGTCTGAAATGAACAAGCAGGTATTTGCGGCACTTGTACTCAACAAGTTTATAGCTCCTGATCCGCTGGAAACGATGGGCGGTACAAGCGCTGAATATGTTGCAAGACAGAGTGCCAGTCGCTTCCTCAGCGCGCAGCTCAACAGGCTGACCGATGCATTTGTAAAAGGTCTGGATGTAAACGTGGACCTGCAGAGTACTGAAGATTATACTACCGGTGAAAAACGCAATCGTACAGACCTCAACCTGTCGGCAACCAAACAGTTATTCAATGAAAGGCTGAGTGTGACGGTTGGGAATAACTTCGAACTGGAAGGTGCGGAAGAAGGGAATAGCAATAATAGCAACCTGATACCGGGTAACCTGGCGGCAGATTATAAATTATCCAGCGACGGCCGTTACCTGATTCGTGTATTCAGGAGGAGGGATAATATTAATATCGTTGAAGGTGTATCTGTTGAAACAGGTGTAAGCTTTGTGATAACACTGGACTATAATCGTTTCAGGAATATATTCATGAGTAATAAGCGAAGAGAAGAAGAACAAATAAACCAGGAAGACGAATCGAAGGGAACATATTAGAACATAGTGAAGTGAACAATAAGCATATCATATACATATTACACACCCTTATAGTGCTGGCTATCCTTGCCGGTACTACGGGTTGCAGTAATACTAAATATCTTGCAGATGGAGAATCTCTGTTCACAAAAGCTGAAGTCAATTTTAACAATCACAAGGCATCTAAGCGTGAAGAAAAAGCGCTCAAAGAAGACATGGAAGCATCAGTACGGCCACACCCAAACAGGAAGTTGCTGGGTATGCGCTTGAGACTGGCTATTCATAATCGCACGGATACCCCCAGGAGAGAAAAGGGTATTCGTAACTGGCTGAAATATAAAATCGGTGAGCCACCAGTTTTGATGAGTGACGTGGATATTGCCTATAACAGGAAAGTGATGGTCAGCATCCTGGAAAACCATGGATTCTTTCAGCCGGACGTAAGAGTATCAACTGAAACAAAAAGACAGAAATCTCAGATAAGGTTTGAAGTAATTACGGGTGAGCAATACAGAATAAAAGCGATTTATTTTCCTGATTCATCCGCAAGCGAACTGAACCGTGAAATATTTGTGCTGAACAATAAGAGCCTGCTAAAGGCCGGAGACCCGTACAACTTCGAAGTAATAAAAGCAGAACGTGAACGCATCAATGCCAACCTGAAGGACAAAGGTTATTATTTCTTTATTCCTGATTATGTGCTGGTACAGGTAGACACTACCGTAGGTAACAGAGAAGTAGAAATGGATATACTGGTAAAAGAAGATATACCTTATAAAGCAACCAGGCAATACTACATCAAGGACATATACATCAACCCTGCATACCGAACTGATAGCAAACGAGGCAGGCAAAATGTATCAGACACCTTGAATTACGAAAACAGGTATCATATAATAGGCAAAACGGAGCGCTACAAACCATCCATATTCAAGATACCTATGCAGTTTTCTCCCGGCGAAAGGTATAGCAGAGAAGACCAGGTAGCATCGGTAAGCAAGCTGGTAAATATGGGAACGTTCAAGTTTGTGAAAAATGAATTTGTAGAACTTCCCGGAAAAGGAGCCTACCTGGACGTTATCTACGACCTGACACCATATGCGAAGAAGTCGTTACAGATGGAATTAGCCGGAGTCACAAAGAACGACAGTCGTGCAGGTTCACAAATAAATATCAGTTGGCGTAACAGGAATACATTCAGGGGGGCAGAGTTATTTACAATAAAAGGGTCTGCAGGCTTCGAAACACAATACAGCGGCGTAGTCCGCAGGCCCAATACCTACCAGTTTGGCATAGAGCCCAGCCTTACCTTTCCGCGTTTTCTTGTACCGTTTATTGATGTGCCATCGTCCAGCAGGTACGTGCCTAAAACAATTATCACTACCGGGTACGACCTGATGATACGCAACACATTGTTCAGGCTGCACACATTCAGGGCAGGATATGGCTTCAACTGGAAAGAAGATGCCAGGAAAGAACATGAGTTTTTCCCTTTCAATATCACTTATGTACGGGCTGATACGCTGAATACCGACAGTGCATCTCAAATCAACTTCAGCAACCTGTTGTTCAACGGTATTATTATAGGCCCCCGTTATACTTATACATACAATACACGGGGTTCCGGCTCGATACATAAGCACGATTTTTATTTTACGGGAGAGATAGACCTGTCGGGAAATATACTGGGATGGGCACAGGGAACATCATTAGATGACCCCCCGAAACGATTGCTGGGTTCAGTATATGCACAGTATGCCAAGTTCACTACCGAACTCAGGCATTATAACAACTATGGCGTAAGCAAACATTCAATATGGGCCAGCAGGTTCCTGGCAGGCTTTGGTATACCTTATGGCAACTCGGCTACATTACCTAATGTAAAGCAATATTTCAGCGGTGGTAATAGTAGCCTCAGGGGTTTCAGGTCTAGGTTGGTAGGGCCGGGTACATTTAATGAGCAGTATAACACAGGCAACACCACCTTTATAGAAACGAATGGTGATATAAAGCTGGAAGCCAATACAGAAGTCCGTGCCCAGCTCATCAACTTTCTGCATGGAGCGGTATTTGTTGACGCGGGTAACATATGGACCTACAGGGATAACCCTAATTTTCCGGGAGGCACTTTTTCTTCATCCTTTCTCAAAGAAATTGCCGTAAGTGGCGGTGTAGGCCTACGCCTCGATTTTAATATACTTGTATTGAGGCTGGANNGTTGCGCAAGCCCTGGCTGCCGGAGGAAAATCGTTGGGTGTTTAACGACATTCGCCTGGGCGACCCACTATGGCGCAGGCAAAACCTCATATTTAACCTGGCTATCGGGTATCCGTTCTAAGGCTCAGGCATTGTCCTTTGTGGTGCGTATCAACCCCACTCCCGAAAAGAAAAAGATGGCGCCTAATATGCCGTATATAGCCAACTGGCGGTAGTTGCCACCCTCTGCAAACAACACAGCGGCATATATTAATCCACCTATGCCTAACAGCGTGAGTATCACACCAAAAATCCTTTTTTCCATAGCCTTTTCTTTTATAACAAGTTCAATAGTTAAAAGGTTACACCGAATTTTTTACATGTAAGTATACTATGCATTGATTTCTTATGTATATTTGTCTTAGGCAAATAGAACATTATGATTTTTTCGACTGAACTTTTGAAAGGCACATTGAAAACAATAGTGCTGAAGATGCTGAGTGATACAGACAGGATGTATGGCTACGAGATTACGCAGCGTGTTAAGGAGTTGACGGGTGATAAGATTCAGATTACAGAGGGTGCGTTATACCCTACACTTCATGCGCTGGAAAAAGACGGCCTGGTGACTACACAAATAGAATATTTAGGTAAGCGCCAGAGAAAGTACTATCTCATCAGCAAGGCAGGTAAAGGTGCAGCGAAGGAAAGGGTCAACGAGTTTACCGAGTTTGCACAAACAATTGCCACGCTGCTGGATATAAAAACCAATATGGCTTGAGAATGTATTGTATCACTGAAGAGCAAATAGAGTTTATCCTCAATGACATTAGACGTAATGGCATTGAAACGGAGGATCTGCAGTATAACCTCCTGGATCATATTTGCTGTATCATAGAACAATCCATCCGGGAGGGTGACCATTTCGAAGACGTTTATCGTCAGGTTATCAAACAGTTCTATAAAACAGAACTGAAAGAGATAGAAGTGGAAACCCAATATTTATTAACGTTCAAAAACTACTATGTAATGAAAAAATTAATGATGATTAGCGGGGCCTTTTCAGCATTTGTTTTGCTTGTAGGTTCAATATTCAAAATCATGCATTGGCCGGGGGCCGGTATATTACTGGTATCGGGGATTGCATCTTTCAGCCTGTTCTTCCTCCCAATACTTTTTTTGCTAAAAGCAAAGGAACTGAAAAGTGCAAATGACAAATGGATACTCGGGCTGGGTGTGGCAATGGGTGCGTTACTATGCTTGTCAGCTATGTTCAAGGTCATGCATTGGCCCGGTGCCAATATTATGTGGATTGTTGGCCTAGGGGTATCCTCGCTTTTGCTCTTGCCGCTGTACTTCCTCAACGGTATCAGCAATCCCGACAAAAAGCTGAACACGATTGTCACCACCTTTATTTTAATAGGTGTATTGGGGGTATTGCTTACACTCACACAAATAGGCAAAAGTCCTGCGGACAAAACTGCATATGAACAACAACATGTGGAGAGATAGCGACAAATAAGAGGCAGTAGTTATTACTGCCTCTTACCCAAAATTGTATCGGAATGTTGTAATCGCGTTCATTATAAACNNTCCTGTCAGCCGCAGAGCGCGATACCAGCTCGGCAAGGAAGCCTGCCAGGAAGAATTGCGTACCCAGTATCATCGTTACCAGCGAGAGGTAGAAAGTAACCCTGTTAGTCAATCCGTATTCGGCACCGTCAGTTAAACGCTGTATAACTAAGTAACACACCATGATAAAACCCAGCATGAACATCACGGTACCCAACGTACCAAACAGGTGCATGGGCTTTTTGCCAAAGCGGCTGATGAACTGAACAGATAGTAAATCGAGGAAGCCATTGATAAAACGCTC
>DINJ01000099.1:0-157 GCA_002423665.1 Bacteroidetes bacterium UBA5543
CTGGACGCTATGGAGGGCAAAGGTGAAATACACCTAGGCGTACAGGATGCCGGCCCGCAGGTACGCATTGACATCAGCGATACAGGCAAGGGCATCCCCCGCCACCAGGTAAAGAAGATATTCAACCCCGGCTTTACTACCAAAAAGCGCGGATGGG
>DINJ01000099.1:215-960 GCA_002423665.1 Bacteroidetes bacterium UBA5543
TTCGTCCCGATAGCTATCGGGACTCCTCTGCCGCACTAAAGGGATGAAGCTTTTGCTTCATCCTTTTGTAATATATGCCATTCCAAATTTTAGTATCTTGAATACTGATGTCTGCTATGATGGCCTTAGTAATGCTTGCGAAAAGTAGAAGAAAGAAAATAATTAGTGCAACAATCGTTTATTGTCTTTTGTTGACAACAATTTTTTCTTGCAGACATCATATGTTAAAGAAAGATGATGAAAGGTACATCCCGTACAAAGGCAATGAAATATTGGTATTTAAGTCTGATAAAGAAAGAGTGGATACTGTATTCCTAAATNNATTTAAAAAATTTCCAAATACTTCATTGGTAATCGACAAGAATGTATATACTGACGTTAAAGTCTTTGAAGCTAGTGAATATGCTAAACAATTTGAACATAGAGATAACTATGCCGAACGGTTTTATTGGAGCTTGAGTCATGGATTCCTGGGACTTGATAAGAGAAGTGAAAAGTGGAGATTGGTAGAAATTTATACCCCTTGACTTCTACTGGCATGGATGTTCAGCAGGGCATCCATGTCTGAAAAGTTACCCGGTCTGTGACCGGCATTCAATGAGCGAAAGATAAATTAAGCTGCTCTACATCCCCGTCACCACCACATCCATACCATCTTTGGCCTGCATCAGTCCTGTGGTCAGTATGGTATCGCCGGGGTTGAGGCCGCCCAGCACTTCTACCTTATCAGACGTGCGAGTGCCCA
>DINJ01000099.1:1046-28022 GCA_002423665.1 Bacteroidetes bacterium UBA5543
TGGTAGATGGTGTCACTACTGCGCCCTCGCTGATGTTACGTATGCCTATCGTGCCGGAAAACGGTGCAATGATTTTTGTCGCCCTCAGTTGTGCTTCCGCCAGCGCTATATCCGCGTCTATCGATTGTATTTGCGTCTGAGTAGTTTCATATTCCTGCTTGCTGATGCCGCCTATGTCCACCAACGCCTTTTGCCTGGCTTCTGTATTCTGTTGCAGTTGTTTCTGTGCTTTCAGCTTTTGCAGCAATGCCCTTATCTCCTGGTCGTACAGCTGTACCAGCAGTTGGCCTTTCTGCACGTANNCACCTTTAGGGGCTTCTTTTTTATCGCTGCAACCCGTCAGTACCAGGGCGCTGCTCGTCCACACAATCGCTGACAGGAAAATATTTTTGGGCCTCGTCATTTATATCTCTTTAATCAATAACTTAGGATAAAGTCAGGCAAATATACTTGATATAACTTTGCAGGGGGGTAAATAGCTTATTGTTAATGGTTTATGCGGTATAAGAAAAAGCTAATAGGGTTACTGGTCATACTGGCGCTGGTTACTATTGCGCAGGCTGTAGTGCCCTACAAACCCGCCTGGACCATCATTTACGCCGATTACATCTTTGTTCCTTTTCAATCCTTCCGCAACCTCCTCTTTGGCTGGTCGCAGTTAAGTTTTGGCGATATATTATACTTTATCATGGGGCTGGCACTGGTGGCATTACCCATCCGCTGGATATACTTCCTAATCACTTTCCGCAGGAATAATGTAAAATTGGCGCATTCGTTNNTTCTGCTGGGCTGGGGTGGCAACTACTACAAGCCATCCCTCACCACCTACTGGGGTATGGACAAAGACAAATATGTGGACGACTCCACAGAAATCAGGTACGAACGTTTCCTGCTTGCACGGCTTAATGAGCAGGCGCCCAACTATCAACCGATGCCTTTTAAAGAAGTGCGCAAAAAGGGCATGGACTTTTACAAAACTTATACCGACTGCAAAGCACGCCTGCACGGGCTCAATATCAAGCCGTCTTTGTATGGCTTTTTTATGCAGTACTTCGGCATACAGGGTTATTACAATCCCCTAACAGGCGAGGCACAGGTCAACAGGTTTCTGCCGTCCTTTATGCTGCCCTTTGTAGTGCTGCACGAGATGGCGCACCAGGCAGGCATTGCAGCCGAGGACGATGCCAACCTGCTGGCATATACCATCAGCATACAGTCCGGCGATCCCGCATTTCAATACTCGGCCTACCTCAATATGTGGCTCTACAACCACTACCGCCTGTACAGGAAGGATTCAATCTCCGCCAATGAAATCAAAGGGCAATTGAACCAACTCACCCTGCAACANNAATTCAACACCTACACCACCAGTATGTACGATATGTACCTGAAAATGCTGGAACAGGAAGAGGGTATAGGCAGCTATAACAAAGCCGTAGCAACAGCCTGGGCCTGGGAATGCACCGATAGCCTGCGCAGGCGCCGGAGACTCGATATCCCCTAACCCTTATATTCGCCCCATACGGCGCGTAATGTATCTGATATTTCGCCCAGCGTACACAGGTTTTCTACTGCTTCTATTACCAGTGGCATCAGGTTTTGCGTAGTACCTGCCGCATCTTTTATCGCTTTCAGGCATTGTTCCACTTTTGCATTATCCCTTTTGGCACGCAGCGCTTTCAGTTTTTCCGATTGTACCTGGCGTATGGAATCATCTATTTTCAGCAGAGGGGTATCGTTTGTTTCTTCCGTTACAAACTTATTGACACCTACGATTATCTTTTCGCCGCTTTCTATGTCTTTGCTGTATTGGTAAGAAGAACGGGCAATCTCTTCCTGCATAAAGCCTTGCTCAATAGCTTTTACCGCNNGGGCTATGGTAGCTGCTTCCTCCGTGGGTAACGATAATGCCTCATCATAACCATTGGTATGCAGCGACTGTGTGCCTCCCAGTACCGCACTAAGTGCCTGCAACGATACACGCACGATATTATTCATCGGTTGCTGTGCGGTCAGCGTACTGCCGCCCGTTTGCGTATGGAAACGCAGCATCTGTGCCTTGGGGTCTGTTGCCCCCAGTTCTTTGGTTATCTGCGCCCACATACGGCGTGCTGCTCTAAACTTCGCTACTTCTTCAAACAGGTTGTTATGCGCATTGAAGAAAAAAGATAAACGCTTGGCGAATACGTTAATGTCCAGTCCTTTTTCCTGTGCGGCTTTCAGGTAGGCCTTACCGTTAGCTAAGGTAAATGCCAACTCTTGCACTGCCGTTGAGCCTGCCTCACGTATATGGTAACNNATATGGATATGGTATTCCACTTGGGTACTTCCTTGCTGCAATACTCAAATATATCGGTGATGATACGCATAGATGGAGCGGGAGGGTAGATGTATGTACCACGCGCAGCGTATTCTTTCAGTATATCATTCTGTATAGTGCCTGATATTTTTTTGATGTCAGCTCCCTGCTTCTTCGCCAACGCTATGTACAGCGACAAGAGTATAAAACCGGTCGCGTTAATGGTCATAGAGGTAGATATATCTTCCAGCTTAATGCCTTTAAAGAGTATCTCCATATCCTCCAGCGAGTCGATGGCTACGCCCACTTTACCTACCTCGCCTTCAGCCATTTCGCTGTCGCTGTCGTAGCCTATCTGCGTAGGCAGGTCAAATGCTACGGAAAGGCCCATCACGCCCTGGCTCAGCAGGTAGTGGTAGCGCTTGTTCGATTCTTCCGCCGTGCTGAAGCCCGCGTACTGGCGCATGGTCCACAGCTTGTTGCGGTACATGGACGAGTGTACGCCGCGTGTAAAAGGGTATTCACCCGGCAGTTCGTTCATCTGCACAGGTTCAGTATATATTTCCTTTATCTCTATGCCTGAGTCGGTCTTGAATTTGTTCTCGCTCACTTTGTCTCGTTTTGTGTTTAAGCTTGGGGGCCGTGTGTCAATATCCTTCTCGATTCATCGGTAATGATTTGCAATGCCACTTCTGTCGGTTGTGCGCCCTCATCTGTCAGTATGTACTCCATCAATATTTTATGCAGTTCCTTGGCGGGTGCTTCGGGGTTCAGCCTGCGCGCCATGGTATTGATGATATTAATTTCCTGCTCCTTTACACCTCGTACTGNNCAGGTTATGGTCAAATTCAGCCTTGATGGTTTCTATCAATATCGCTTCGTACACCGCTACGTTCATTTCTTTTTGGTAAACACGGTTCAGCAGGCTACGTGGTGTTATACGTTCTATATATAGTGCCAGCCTTTCGTATGCCTGCAAGCGCAGGGGTATGGTTATGTTCTGCGTTTCATGAAACAGTGCCAGTTGTTTGCGGGCGGTTTGTTCAGTCAAAAACTTGCTCACAATCATATAAGTCACCATCAGCATGATCAGCGCCGGCAGTGTGTATTTCAGTATCTCCAGGAATGCATTCAAAAAACTATCCATTTTTCTATTGTGCTGTATTTTGAGGGTGCAAGATAATGATTTGGTTGGAGGTTAATATGCCAATTCGACAATGCGTTAATAAAGCCATGTATTAGTGATTTTGAGGTTTGTGCGGAATGTGCGTTTTTGTTCCTCAAAAAGGGGTATTGGGAACAAAACTTGTTAATTGTTGTGCTTTTACTGTAGGTTGCTTTTTGTAACTAATTGATTATGTATAATTTGTAAAAATGTTCCAAATTGTTCCCTGAAAACTGAAATAAAATTTTCAAAGCAGNNACAAAACAAACTACAAGACACCTGAAATCATAAATAAAGACAAGCTGCAATAAAAAAGAGAAGTACTTTTGCATCGGTGCCAAACCTCGAGGTTGCAAAGGGCGTAAGCCTGTTTTGCAACACAAATTGAAGTTCCTTGCCTATGGCGGGAACTTCTTTTATTACCCAAGTACTGCTACTGTACAAAATCTCCTTCAATTGTGTATTCAATAGACTTCGGTGTACCTGCATCGTCAAATGAACTATAGAATTTAATACTGTATGTACCTCGGCTGATGTCAACCTGTCCGTTTCCTTTAACCATAAAGGTATCGTTAACCGAGCTGTTGTTTTGCCTGCCCAGTACAGATTGTTCCGGTATAGTTATTTCGAAAGTGGAACAATTAAATTTCAGGTTGACGTGTTGTGGTGAAATCAGGGAAGTATTGTAGTAATTGCCGGAAGATTTATATGCGTTCATCCAGTTTGCATCGTGGTACAACAACAGGTCTCCCAGGTATAGCTCATAATTGGCGTCTATTGACTTTTTAAGGTTAAGGTTGCCGTCAGGCACAGGGTCAGGTGAATTAGCGGTGATTTTCTTTGCGTTTTGCTNNGTGTTGCACGCAGGTCAAATGTATATTCCTTAGGCTTGTTCCCTTCGGCAACTGTAGTAATTTTGATAGGGTAAACACCTTCAGCAATATACCCTGACTTTATATGTAATGTTGTGTTAAACGGCGGATACCCCTTCTCCACTGTAAACCATCCTGAAGAGTTTGACGGAAACCCTTCCACTGAGAGTGAAACTCTCTTGTCCATGATAGTATGCTGCTCAATCCTGATTTCTATAGTTTTTTCTTCAAATGAAGTAATAATCATATCAGCAAGCCCCGGGATATAATAGGAATTGTCAAAACTGTCTGATGTATTATTAGCGGTGCTATCAGTTACATATACCACCTGGGTAGATTGTTTTTTATCGCAGGAGATAAAAGCGAGTACTGCAGATAACAAGAGCAGAAGGATAGGTTTATTCATATCTCAAAGTATTATGTTACTAATGTACATCAAAGTAATGAAGAATACCAACTTGATTTCTGGTATCAACTGCCGGTTAATGAGGTTTATTGGTAGCGTTAAATAACGAGACTATCTCCTCTAACTAATCTTACTCCAGTTATTGGTAGGCTTAGATTGTTGCAGCAATATGCTCCTGATACCCTGATGTTGGGGTAGTGCAAGGGTTGGGTCTTCGTTCAGCAGTAGCTGTGCTGCAGCCCTTGTCTGTTCCAGTATGGCAGTGTCGTGTACAATGTCCGCCAGTTTAAAACGGAATACCCCGCTTTGTTTGGTGCCATATAGGTCCCCTGGACCGCGCATGGCCAGGTCTTTTTCCGCTATGATGAAACCATTGGCTGTTGCCGTCATGGTCTTCATGCGTTCCGCGCTTTCTTTAGAGAGTTTATTACCTGTGAGTAATATGCAATAAGATTGCTCGGCACCACGCCCTACACGCCCGCGCAACTGGTGTAGTTGTGACAGGCCAAACCGTTCCGCACTTTCTATCAGCATCACACTGGCATTGGGTACATCCACGCCTACTTCTATTACTGTAGTAGCTACCAGCACCTGCGCATGCCCTTCCACAAACCGTTGCATATTGCGTTCCCGCAGTTCCTGTTCCTGCTTGCCATGCACCATGGCTATGCGGTACTTATGTTCCGGGAAGAATGTCTTTACCTGCTCGTAACCCGCTGCCAGGCTTTCATAGTCCATCTTCTCCGATTCCTCAATCAACGGGTACACTATATACGCCTGCCTGCCCTTGTCCACCTCGCTGCGTATAAATTCCATCACATGCGCACGGCGCATCTCGTTCCGGTGTACGGTTTTTATCTCCTGCCTGCCGGGTGGCAGTTCGTCTATTACCGATACGTCCAGGTCGCCATAGAGGGTCATGGCCAATGTGCGGGGTATGGGTGTTGCCGTCATTACCAGTATATGCGGCGGTGTTTCATTTTTCTCCCATAACCTTGCCCGTTGCCCTACACCAAAACGGTGCTGCTCGTCAATTACCGCCAACCCCAGGTTATGAAACTGCACCGCATCTTCCAGCAGGGCGTGTGTGCCTACGGCTATTTTAATACTGCCGTTAGCAAGGCCTTTCAGTATTTCTTTTCTTTCTTTCCCTTTTACCGTTCCCGTAAGTAGCGCTACGGATATACCCATCGGTTCCAACAGGCGGCTGATGCTTTTGTAGTGCTGTTGCGCCAGTATTTCTGTAGGGGCCATCATACAGCCCTGGTGCCCGTTGTCCAGCGCCAGCAGCATCGACATTACTGCTACGATTGTTTTACCGCTACCTACATCGCCCTGCACCAGTCGGTTCATTTGTTTGCCTGTAGCTGTGTCCGAGCGTATTTCTTTCAGCACTCTTTTTTGTGCACCTGTCAGTTCAAAGGGTAAATGTTCTTTGTAGAACCTGTTGAAGTTATCGCCAACGGTTTCAAACCTCCAGCCCTGCTGTATATGGTGCTGTACACGCAGTTGTCCTATCTTCAATTGAGAGGCAAACAGTTCCTCCCATTTCAGCCTGTACCTTGCTGCCAGCATCCGCTCTTCTGTATCGGGGTAATGTATCCATTTGATAGCGTGGTAGCGGTCGCAGAGTTGGTATTGCTGTATAATATTCGGTGGCAGTATTTCAGGAATGTCGGCAGGTGTTATTTTACTCAGCAACTCTTTGGTGATTTTTGCCAGCACCCGGTTGTTCACGCCACGCCCTTTCAGTTTTTCCGTCAGGGGATATACAGGTGTCATACCTGCTTTAGCTGTTTCCGCATTCAGGGGGTCTATATCGGGGTGGGCGATGTTGGGTATACCGTTGAAGTAACTGACCCTGCCAAAGACCAAATAGTTTTTATTCACCTCCAGTGTTTTCTTCATCCACTGCGCACCCTGGAACCATATGAGCTCTATCTTCCCTGTGTCATCATACAGGGTTGCGGTCAGCCGTCTGGCCCTGCCTGTGCCTTCTTCAAATATATTGATGAGTGTACCGATGAGCTGCACATATTCGCCATCTGTACTGATATTGCCTATTTTATTGAGCTGGGTACGGTCGTTATAACGAAAAGGGTAGTGGTGCAGTATATCTGCCGCAAAATGAATGTCCAATTCCTTGCGCAGCATCTCCCCACGTTGGGGGCCAACGCCTTTCAGGTATTCAATGGGTGTGTCTGATATGGATGAACGATGAACGATGCCCGGTAACTCTTTGTATCCTTGTAAAGATAATAAAGCGCTGCCGTTTACGGAGTATTGTCAATAGCGGCTACCACTTTCAGGTTATTGGCCTTGGCGGCGCGCATTACCGCCATCACATTATCCCAGTCTGCCTTTTTATCACCGTTTACTACTACGGTTGGCTCCGCATCATTCCCTTTGGCTGCCATGCGGCCTATCACAGCCTCCAGCGAGTCGACAGGTGTGAGGGTAGTACCTACGTAGAAACGCTGCATGGAGTCCACAGTTACCACAACGGTTTGCTTTGCTTTGGTATCGGTAGATGCTTTGGGTGTCAGCACTTTCACCACGTTAGGATTGGCCAGTGTAGAGATAATCAGGAAGAAGAACAGCAGTATAAACAGTATATCGTTCAGCGCTGATGTATGTACTTCCGTTTTGTCCCTTAGTCCTTTTCTCAGGTTCATACAGCCTCCGTTTATTTAGTGGGTTCGTGCAATATGTCCAGGAATTCAACTGAAGCAGCTTCCATTTTGTTCACCGCTTTGTTAATCTGCGCATTCAGGTAATTGTATGCCACGTAAGACAAAAGGCCTATTATCAAACCGACTGCCGAGGTGACCATCTTAGTATATATACCGCCCGCAATATTCTCAATAGAAAAACCCTGGTGTTGTATATTAAAGAACAGAATGATCATACCCGCAATAGTACCCAGGAAGCCAAACATCGGTGCAATACCCGCAATAGTTGAAAGTATAGACAGGTTCTTCTCCAGGTTGTACACCTGTAGCTTGCCTGTATTTTCCATTGAACGTTCGATATGTTCCACCGGCTTGCCTATGCGGCTCAGCCCCTTGTCTATAATACGTGCCATAGGGCCTTGTGTGTTTTTGGCCAGGTTTTTAGCGCCAACCAGGTTGCCGTCTGTTACATGCTCCCTGATGCGGGCCATAAAAGTGGGATCTATATTTCCCGCTTTGCGTATTACCGCCAGGCGCTCCAGGAATACATATACCATAAGTACCGAGCATAGCAGCAGGGGTATCATTAATATACCTCCTTCCTTCAGCAGGTATATCAGCGACAGTTTTTCGGCGCTGGCTTCTTCCAGCAGGTCAGTCGCCTGTGCTACGGTATCTAATTGCAACAGTATAGCGGACAGTATTTGCATGAGTTAGTTTTGAATCGGAACAAATGTAATAATTCGGTTTTTATCTTTCTTGTTAAAATAAATGCCGGGGCGAAACCGCCCCGGCACATATCTTTCACTCGAATATATTATCCTATAGAAACCAGTTCAAGGTCGAAAACCAGGTCCTGGCCGGCTAGTGGATGGTTCGCATCCAGCACCACTATTTCTTCCTGAACCTCGGTAATAACAACTGGGAAATTATTGCCCATATTATCGCTCATATTCAGTTGCATACCTACTTCAGGATTCATTTCAGCAGGAAATTGGTCCTTGGGGTACTGTACCACCATATCGTCCCTGCGTTCGCCATATGCTTCGCCAACGGGTATCTGTACTGTTTTCTTTTCACCAATCTGCATGTTCACCAGCGCATCATCAAAACCCTTTATTACCTGGCCGCTGCCTACTGTAAATTCCAGCGGGTCGCGTCCTTCTGAAGAATCAAAAGTTTCANNATATTTGTTTTAAATAAAAAAATGCGATTATGATGCAAGGTACATTATAATCGGCGAATATCTGTTTGACTGCTTATCTTTAAACAAAATTTTGGCACAATGGCATATAGATTGTTTGTAAAGTGTTTGCTGTTTTCACTGCTTTTTGTGGTGAATGCACAGGCACAGGCAGGTGATAATCAAACAGTACTGACAGGAGCGGAAAGGATGGAACAATATCTGTCCCTGCTGGAGGGGAAACGTGTGGGCCTGCTCATCAACCATACATCGGTAGTGGGCGCTCAAAAAATATTGCTGCCCGATACATTGCTGAAAAGAGGGGTAAATGTGGTTAAAATTTTCGCACCGGAACACGGTTTTAGAGGCAAGGCTGAAGCAGGTGAGAAGGTAAATGATGAAAAAGACAACAAAACAGNNCATACGATATACAGGATGTGGGTGTGCGGTTTTATACATATATATCTACCATGCAGTATGCTATGGAGGCCTGTGCCGCATACGGCAAACAGATACTGATATTGGACCGTCCCAATCCGAATGGTTTTTTCATAGACGGGCCTGTATTGGATAAATACCTAAAATCATTTGTAGGTATGCAGCCTGTACCTATAGTATATGGTATGACCGCCGGCGAATACGCCAAAATGCTGGTGGGTGAAAAGTGGTTTACAGGAGCTGATAACCTGAATATGACTGTAATACCCTGCGCCGGTTACGACCATACCGTGAAGTATGAACTCCCAGTCAACCCATCACCCAACCTGCGTACAATGGCTGCAATTTACCTATATCCGTCACTTTGCCTGTTTGAAGGGACTGATGTAAGTGTTGGCCGCGGTACCAAATATCCTTTCCAGCAGTTTGGCCACCCTTCATTCAAAGACCACTGTATGTATGGCTTTATGCCCAATATCGCCGATGAAGGCCCTGACCCCCTTTATGCTGCGAAGACTTGTTATGGCATTATGCTGGCCATGACGACCGAAGACGCTATTAAAGTAGGAGCGGGATATGTAAGACTCACATGGTTGTTGCGAGCCTATAAGTGGTACCCAAATAAAGACAAATTTTTCAACAACTTCTTTGAGAAATTGGCGGGCACTAAAGAGTTGAGGAAACAGGTAGAGCAGGGGTGGACAGAGGAAGATATTAAAGCCACCTGGCAGAAAGATATTGAAGCGTTTAAGCAAATACGAAAAAAATACCTGTTGTATAAAGATTTCGAAAGCTGATTATTTTAGTAGCACTGTATAACGTACATGCACATTTTTTTTGTACCCCTTTATGATTTTTTCAGCCGGAGAAAAGCAATTTTCTGGTTGGTATTCCTCTTGAGCTTTGGCTTATGGGGATTGTTTGCTGTGAAGGTAGAACTCAAAGAAGATATCAGTTCTATGCTGCCTGACAGCAAAGCCCTGCATGCCATGAACGATGCCATCAGTAAGACACAAGCCGGCGAGCAGGTGATATTCCTGGTGTCCTTTGCGGATAGTAATTATCAAAATAATGATAGCCTGGTGACCGCAGTCAATGGTTTTACTGCACAGTTTTCGTCAAAGTTTACTGAGTATATAGATACCATTGTACTACAACCCGGCAGCGGTATGGAGGAGGCACTGACAGGTATTGTTCAGCAGAATCTGCCCCTATTCCTTACAGAGCAGGACTATGATAAAATAGATACACTGATACAAGAGGAACGAATCCGCCAAACCTTAGAAGCCAACAAACGTATTCTCCTATCTCCGGCCAGTGTTTATTATAAAAGAATGGTAGCCGCCGACCCCGTAGGTTTATCAGCTATAGTATGGAACAAGTTGAGGGCGTTACAGTTTGATGATAATTACGAGAGCTCTGATGGCTACCTGTTTCATAAGGCATCGGGCAAACTGACTTTCTTCCTGAAACCTGTATATAAAGCAAGCGAAACAGGAAAAAACAGTGAGTTCTTCCGGGCGGCTGATCAATTTATAGCTGATTGGGAGCAACAACATGCCGGGGTGAACATCACTTACTTTGGCGGGCCGGCTGTAGCAGCAGGCAACGCTACACAAATGCGTACGGACACCATTGTTACGCTATCTGTTACTATTGTACTATTGTTGGCACTTACATTCTATTTCTTCCGTCGTAAAAGAACGCCTTTATTATTGCTGGTACCGGTGCTATACGGTGGCGCTATGGGCCTGGGTATAGTATCGCTCGTACAGGGTAGCATATCTGTTATAGCATTGGGAGCGGGTGCCATTATTATGGGTNNTGGGTATAGCTATTGATTTTTCCATACACTTCCTGTCGCAGATGCGAAACAATACCAGCATTCGGGAAACAGTAAAAGAATTATCGCAGCCGCTAACGCTCGGCAGCTTTACTACCATTGCTGCTTTTTTCTCGCTGCGTTTGGTCAGCACGCCTATACTACAAGATTTAGGATTATTTGCCGCCGCCAGCCTGTTGGGCGCAGCGTTGTGTACGTTGATATTCCTGCCACACCTGCCCATAGGGCACGGTAACCGTCGTACGGACGAGCAACAACGCAGCACATTCTTCGACAAGATTGCCCAATGGAAACCTGAACGTAACAAATGGCTGGTAGCATTCATTTTCCTGCTTACGCCCGTGATGCTCTATTTCAGCACAGGGGTACAGTTCGATAGCAACCTGATGAACCTCAACTACCTCTCGCCTGAGTTGCAAAAAGCACAGGAAGAGGTAAGTGAGGTAAATACAGTAGCACTCAGTTCAGTATTTGTGGTAGCTCAGGAGGCTACGGAAGATAAAGCCCTGCAACAACTGGAAACGGTAAAAGCGGAAATAAAGGAACTGGAAGAAAGAGGATGGATAAAGGGTGTGTCAGATCCTACAATGCTGTTGACTTCGGTACAGGAGCAACAGGAACGCATAGACCGTTGGAACAATTACTGGAATGAAGAAAAACAGGATCGGGTAGTAGCTGATGTCAGTAAAGCGGCAGCAGCTACAGGTTACGCTCCCGGTGCTTTCTCCCGCTTTGGGCAAACCTTATCCGGCGGCTATACCACATTCGACCAGGAAACGACAAGGATATTAAAAAACTTTTTCCCCGGTGGTTTTTCAACTGACAGCAATCAGCATTATGCCATCATGGCTTTAAAAGTACCTGCCGAAAACAGGGCTGAAGTTTTCGCACGCCTGTCAACGCAGGAACATGTAACAGTTACGGACAGGCAGCAGGGTGCTACCCAGTTGGTAACCATACTCAATAATGACTTTACAGATATAGCCATTTACTCATCTCTCATTGTATTCTTTGCCTTGCTCATCGGCTACGGGCGCATAGAGTTGGCCATCATCGCATTCCTCCCGATGGCTATATCATGGGTATGGATACTGGGGCTGATGTCTTTACTCGGGCTTAAGTTCAATATCGTTAATATTATTATCTCCTCCCTCATCTTTGGCTTGGGCGACGACTACACCATATTTACTATGGATGGGTTGGCAGAACGGTTTAGAACCGGAAAGCAAAAATTATCCTCAGTACGGGCAGCGGTATATGTGTCCGCCCTCACAGTGGTAATCGGGCTGGGCGTGTTGTTGTTGGCAAAACACCCTGCCTTGCGTTCTATTGCATTTATATCAGTTACAGGACTGGTTTGCGTGTTATTCATATCACAAACGCTTCAACCCTTCCTGTTCAACTGGTTCATACAGCACCNNCCCTTTACGCTGCGTAGCTTCTTTATCTCGGTATTCGCATTTACTTACTTCTTCACCGGCTCTATGGTGCTTACCATCCTCGGTGTGATTTTTACCAAACTCTGGCCGTTTAATAAAGAGAAAGGAAAATACTACTTCCACGCATGGATAAGCAGGTACACATGGAGCATGATGTATATAATGGGCAACGTCACCAAAAGGGTGTACCGGCTGGCCAACGAAGATTATCAAAATCCTTCTGTATATATCGCGAACCACAGTTCTTTCCTGGATATACTCATTACAACTATGTTGCACCCAAAACTGGTGCTTCTGACCAATAGGTGGGTGTGGCGCTCTCCCGTGTTTGGTGCAGTGGTGCGTATGGGCGAATATTATCCCGTAGCAGATGGTGCCGAAGACAGCATAGAACCATTGCGCGACCTCACTAATCGTGGTTATTCGGTAGTGATATTCCCCGAGGGGACCCGCAGTTATGATGATACCATAAAACGCTTTCATAAAGGTGCTTTCTATATAGCCGAACAACTGCAATTGGATATTGTACCCATTGTATTACATGGTGTACATTATACCATGCAAAAGGGCGATTGGCTGCTGAAAGACGGTACCTGTACAGTTTACGTTCATCCACATATTACCCCGGGTGATACAAGTTTGGGCACAACTTATAGCGAGCGAGCGAAAAATATTGGCAAGTGGATGCGCAAAGAACTGGCGACAATAAGAGAGAAAGACGAGACACCTATCTACTTCAAAGAACAACTACTCAGGAGTTATACCTACAAAGGGCCTGTACTGGAATGGTATTGCCGCGTAAAGACAAAACTTGAGGGCTATTATGAGCAATTCCATAAGTTGCTCCCACGCGAGGGGCGGTTTTACGACCTGGGTTGCGGTTACGGTTTCATGACCTATATGCTGCACTGGCNNGTATTTACAGGTGTTGATTACGACGAGGAAAAAATAGAGACAGCCCAAAACAATTTCCTGCGCGATGAGGACATAAATTTCGAGCAGGGTGACTTGACTAAAGTAGAATTGCAACCTTGTGATGGTATCATAATAGCCGATGTATTGCATTACCTGCTACCGGAGCAGCAGAAAGTCCTGCTGGAAAAATGTTATGCGGCCCTCAACAAGGGCGGGGTGCTGATAGTGCGCGACGGCATATCTGAACTTACCGAACGGATAAAAGGCACTAAAATGACCGAATTGTTCTCCACCAAACTACTGGGCTTCAATAAAACACAGAACCAACTCCACTTTATCAGCCGCAGGTTGATTGATGACTTCGCTGCTAAATATAACATGCAGGTAGAGGTACTGGACAATGCCAAAAGGACTGCAAATTTGACTTTTGTGTTGAAGAAAATGGAGTAAATTAGTCTAATGCCTACTCTATATGCGAACGAGGTCCATTATCATACTTGTCAACATCACATAATGAAATCTATATATCTTTTTTTGCTGATCTGCTGTATGTATTGTCTGACAGCCTATTCTCAAACACTGAGTAAGATTGATAGTATTATTGTATATGCAGATTCTTCTCTACATGGATATACTACAGCCAGCGCTTACTCTCATTTTGATGAATTGAAAAAGAACAACATTGAACGCTTAGGTGTGAGCAAAGAAGATCAATCAAAAATAGAATCCATCTTGCGCAAAGCACAAAAAAAGAAACACTAACAAACGAAGGTTGGTCAGAAAAATTTGTTTTGCGAGGTAGTATTTTCTGGTTCTGAATATCCACATAGAGTATTGATTAGTGGAGTAAGAGTTACTACAAGTATGTTTGGCAAAAAAAATAAACCTTCTATGCTTATCACTGACTTGACAGAGAATATAGATTATACAATTGCAGACATAAGAGGTGTAGAGTGGATGACTATATTTAAAGAAAAATACAATGCGTTAAACGAGCAGGGGAAATAATACCAACTGGCGCGAATGTTCCGTAGGACATTCGTGTCTATTAAATTCATCCGGTCTGAGACCGGCATTCAATGAACGAAAGACGACAATTTGTACCTGGTTGAATTACATTTGTATCATACATCGGTAGCGCCCAAGCATGAACAAACTCATACAAAACATACAACCCCGGCAAATGTTCCTGATAGACGGGTTGGGGGCATTAGTGTCAGCATTGCTATTAGGTATTGTATTAGTACAGTTCAATGACCTGTTCGGTATGCCCGTTAAAGTCTTATACCCGCTTGCGGATATTGCATTAGCATTTTGTGTGTATTCACTCGCATGCTACCTGTTGGTGAAGAAAAAAGCCAAACCCTACCTGCAATTAATTGCTGTACTGAACCTGTTGTATTGCCTGCTCACTATTATACTCGTGTTCTATCATCATAACACGTTATCGGTATTAGGCTACCTCTACTTTGTTGGCGAAATAATAATTATCACTCTACTCGCCTATATAGAATTTAGTGTGGCAGGCAAGGCCAGCTAGCCGTTTCCTACTNNCCTTGCCCTGTTTTTATTCCTGTGCGTGCTGATGATAAAAAGTACAGCGCTAAAGCCCGCTAATATAGCTATATGCGGCAGTACGGACGTGATATCACCACCACGTAGCGTGATATGGTTCACCGCATCCAGCCCCCAGTAGAGTGGTGATAGCATCGCCAGTTTTTGCATCATGGGCGAGAAGATATCTGCCGGTACCCATATGCCGCCCATCGCAGATAGTATCACTACAGATATTGCCCCGAATGGCATAGCCTGGTTGGTCGTTTTAAACACTGCGCCTATAAAATAACCATATGATGTAGCTGCAATTGCTATGGCAATCGCCACAGGTATCAGCACCCATGCATGAGCTCCAAGTTGCAAAGCAGGCAGCCCCAACAAGGGCAGCAGCCATATACCTACGCAAAACATGAGTGCGAATTGTATGGTGCATACCATTGTATAAAAGAATATTTTGCCCAATGCTACCATGCGTCTTGCGCCGGGTATCAGTTCCACACGCAGGGCGCTGCCTTCCTCACGCTCGCGTATCAGGTGCCCGCATATAGGAATTACTATAAAGAACATGCCGAATATAGCCCATGCCGGTACATTGTGTTGTACTGAGTTGATATGTGCTTTTACTTCTTCCTGTTTATCATTCAGCACATGCTCTTTTATACCAAGGCCTGNNTGTAAATATTTTTTCAAAATCCTGCACGGGTTGTGCCTGTGCAACACTGTCTGCCATAGCAATTTCATTAGCTGTGCTGTCTGTTGTTGCCGTATCAATAGCAGACATACCCAGCTTCGACATCCGCTCTACCAACACATGACTACTGGAGAATGTAATCAGCTTGTCTAATGCAAAGCCCACAGCCATACGGTAGGTGGGTTTGGCTGCCGGGTCGAAGTACATGCGTATATACAGGCTGTCCCTTACCTCGCGCGATGGCATTTTGCCCAACCCCAGTTTTTCAGATATACTATTGGCTACCAGGTTGGCGGCGTTCACCATTTCCGCAGTAGCCCCCTTCGGTATTACTATACCTACTTTGTAGTCGCCCTGTTGCAGCAGTTCCTTCAGTTGTACTTCTGTTACAGGTTCACCGTCAATGGTATCTGTAATTATGAAATTGCCGCTTTCTTTCAGCCCGTTTTTTATGCTTTGTGCTATGCTGCCATTGTCGTGGTCGGCTATCAGTAGNNGGAAGAGGAGCATGACCCCCGCCACATCGCGCCGGGTCAATATCCATTCTTTATGTATGGTCGCCAGTATTTTTCTCATCATCTTTCTTTAATCGCGCACGGAGTGTCCTGTATAATGCAGGAATACATCTTCCAGGCTGTTACAATCATCCGTACTATGTATCAGAGCATGTGGCGCGCCTTCTATTATAAATTTTCCCTCATCCACTATCACTACATCATCACATATTTTTTCAGCCTCGTCCAGCAGGTGAGAGGTATAGAGTATTGTTTTACCATCCTCTTTATATTCCTGTATAAAGTCCAGTATCATTGCCCGCGACTGTACATCCACGCCCGCTGTCGGTTCATCCAGTATAAGTATCTGCGGGTAGTGCAACAGCGATGCTATGATATTCGCCCTGCGCTTCATACCCCCGCTGAAACGCTGCACACGTTTATCAGCGTGTTTTTCCAATCCCAATCTTTCCAGTAATTGCCCTGCACGGTCACGTATATAGCTGCGGTTGATACCGTATAACTGTCCTATATAATAAAAGTTCTCCCATGCCGTTAGGTTGGGGAACAGGGCTATCTGCTGNNCTATCCGGCCTCACCAATCCGCATATGATATTGATGGTGGTAGTCTTGCCTGCGCCGTTGGGGCCCAGTAACCCCGTTATACTGTTTTCCTTTACTTCAAGGCTCAACCCGTTCAATGCAGGAGACCATGAGCCGGAGTATTGTTTATGCAGCTCATATATCTCTATAGCTAATGACATAGTTTCTATTTCTATCCCTTATTTATAACCCAGCCCATGGGTCAATTGTTCAGGCAACACGGGCAATGCATGCCGCGGTACCAGGAATGATGTCAGTTCAGACAATTCTTTAAATATGATATGACTGTCGGCAGCCGCCTGCAGATATTGCGAGCCTGTGCTGCCACCGGTGCCTACGCGTTTGCCTATGGTTCTCTGCACCATATGTATATGCCTGTGCCGCCACATTGATAATTTCTCGTCTATATCCAGCAGGCTGCTGATGAGCTCAAACGGCAGGTGCAGCATAGGAAAGTCCCTGTACAGCATAATGAATAACGCACTCCTGTTGGCCTCGATGGCAAACTGGCGATCGGCAGGATAGTCCGCATCATTCATGAATAATTTATCAAAAACTTCCAGGTTGCCTTTTTCTTGCTCCAGCAGGCTGTTGGCATATACCTGCCTGTATTGTAGCCAAANNGTTGATGAGCACCAGCAGTGATTCTTCTGCTTCTGCATCTTTTACCCTTGCTATATCTTTTTCGTTCAGTTGAGAAAGGTAGTAGTTCTGCCCGTATCTTTTTTGATACTGCAGGCCCAGGGCGGCTTCTATTATCTTAAACTGTATACTTTGGAAACCCGATGCCGGGCGCAATAAATCGCGGAAATCAAGGAAGTCCAGTGGAGTCATAGTTTCCATCACCGTCATTTGCTGTACTGCTATTTCCAGTATGCAGCATATGCGTTTAATACGGTGTACACTATTATATATATCAGGCGAGTTGTTGGGTATGTTCTGCTGCCTGAAAATTCTGCGGGTAATATTCAACTCATGAATGATTTGCTTGAACCACAGTTCATAAGTCTGGTGTATGATGATGAACATCATTTCATCATCGGCATTGATGTTTTCTTTTTCACTTTCGGGCTGCTGTGCGTTCAGTATCTTATCCAGTTGCAGGTACTCACTATAATATACAGGGCCTCTCTGTTTCATTTCCATGCGGTTAAATTACTAAACAATTCAAATGCCAGTATATTCTGCGCTAAATAATCCTTTAACATATTTTTTTTCAAGAGGCTTAGGGGTATGGTGCGGTGTTGTTGTTATTACTATGTACAAAACGAATATTATATGAAAAAGTTTACAGTTTTTATGAGTGTCTGCCTGTTGGCATTAGGTTTTGCTTCCTGTCACAAACGAGGAATAAAAGGGGAGGGCAATATTGTTTCTGAAACAAGGATAGTGGGCGAGTTCGCCAAAATAGAAGCCAACGGCAGTACCGACGTTACCGTAGTGGCCGATGATGAGTACTATATTATAGTAAAAGGGTATAGTAACCTTGTACCTATATATAAGACTAGGTTAAATGGCGACAGGCTGATCCTGGAATTCAAAGAAGGATATTGGAATGTACGTAATGACAATATAACTGTGGAAGTGCACACGCCATATGTCGATAAGGTATCGCTGAACGGTTCGGGTAGCATATATGTAGGCAACGGCTATAACCATGACCGCATGGATGCACACATCAATGGCTCGGGAAATATAAATGTGGGTGCAAGCATATTTAAATATATGGATGTGAACATCAATGGGTCGGGCAATTTCAACTCCGAAAACACAGACGTTAATAATGTATATGTGAAAATATCAGGTTCGGGCGATGCATCGGTATATGTAATCGACTATTTGAAGGTGCGTATCAGCGGATCGGGCAATGTATATTACCGCGGCAATCCCGGCACGGTTGACCTGGATATTTCCGGTTCAGGTAAAGTACACAAGCGCAGTTAAGGGTGATTTTTTATATATGACAGAAGGGTAGCCCTCGTTTTCGGGGGCTACTTCTTTATGATGCCTACCCTCATAAATATCGGGAACGTTACTAGCCGGTCACCATCTCCCCAAGCATTCTTTATATCATCTTTTATTATATCCACTGGGTTGCGGCCTTTATCTTTTATATAATGTTGCACTGCCGACCATGAATGAAGATAACCTGTCATATGTTCAGCTGTCCAGCTGTAGTGCATAGCAAATCCAGGGCAGGGTAGCTCCTCGAATGGTAAGGGGATTTCAGCATAATTATTATCTACATGGTGGCGCTCTTTATCCCAATAAGGCCCTACAATATCTTTGTAGAATTTATATATCAGCTGGTCGATTGCTGGGTCGATATTAAGTAGCCCATAGCCCCATGCGGCAAATAAAGCCCCGTTTTTACCCACTCTTTTTACCTCGTTGAAGAAGTGCTTATGGTCCAACCAGTGTANNGTCGTCAGGAAACCCTGATTCTTCAGCTTTCCCCTGGCTGTAAATTATATTATCCTTCTTTATTGATTTTTCTAATTGACTGATGCTTAAATCAGTAGCGTATACTATTTTAAATTTTGCTGCAATATTTGTAGCTGCCTGTCCACTACCAGTAGCACAGTCCCATGCTCTTTCATATGCTTGGCAATGACTATATAGCCAGTCGAACAACTCCTGCGGATAGCCGGGGCGGAACTGTGCGTAATGGGTTGCCTGTGCCGAAAAATTATCCTTTGCTTCTTTCATCCGAAAATATATTATTCTCCTAATAGCCGGATGGAACTCGCGGCAACTTCAGAAACTGCTTAACCGCCAGGCCTTCATACATCTGTTTGCAAAACCTGAACTTTTACATGCTTGTTTCATTATATCTTTACAAAAATAACAGAACAGGATAATACATGCCCGACAGATTTTTACCCAAGGTTTCACTAGACAGGCTCAAAGAAGTACAGGCCTCAAATGACATGAACGAATACTACGACCTCATTTGCCAGCCACTGCACGAGGAACTATACCGCCGCCAGGATTTCTCCTTTTTTGAAGAATTGAGTGAGGGTCAACAATTGCTGGTCTGTTACGATTATGTACAAAACCATGTGCTACAAGGTGGCTTTATACAATTGATACAAAACGGATATGTGAATATGCTGGCACCTATGCCCGGCTGGCTAGCCACCATAGGCGACGAGCAAATGGCTAAACTGATGGATGACGCCCTGAAAGCCTACGTCATAAACCGTGATATACTGGATAAGGAGACAACGCCTGAGGAATTTGCCAACCTATACGAGCAGTTACCCGTTTTCGGCCCGTTGGACAAGCGCTTTGAATCGCTACACCCGTACACGGTAGAACTCATGCTACAATACGCCACCTATCACATTGAGGAGTTTGCAAGGGTAGAGTAGCACGACTATTCAATATCCCCCGGGTATATACTGAATGTGTAAACGTGTTGATACCCCCGGCCACGCTTTTTTATATTAATTTCCCAGTTACCCTTGTCAAACATGTCTTTTTTCAGCGCGTGTTCGTCAATCAATACGCTCACCGAATCAATATCACCGAGTGGCTCGACGGGATCCGGGTTACCTCCTATATGCGTATCCCTGAAAATTATTATACTTGAGTTAGCCTCAACGTTTATCTCCTCCCGGGCATGCTCATGGTCTTCTGCGCCAAAAAAGAGGAATTTCATATTCTTGTCTGTATTGTTGGCCAGAACCCTTTTGTAACTGGTTCCCGGGTCACACCCCACGCACATGGGCAGTAATAATATTAGAAGAAGTGTATGTTTCATTTATAGGGTTTTTATTACACGATTACAAAAACCAGGCCATATATCGGGGCTGTAATACGCTACCCGCTTATCGCGAAGAATCCGCAAGAGTAGCAGGGTAGTAAATATTAACAAATTATCGCATTTTCACATTAGTATATTATCAAATTCCCCCTTTCTTTTCCGTACCTTTGCACCTCTTTTTAATATTGACTAATTACTATTTGAATTTTCATAAATGTTAAGTGTTTCTAATTTATCGCTGCGTTACGGCAAAAGGATTTTGTTTGAGGATGTCAACCTTCGTTTTTCCGAGGGCAATTGTTATGGTATTATAGGAGCCAACGGTGCGGGCAAGTCTACCTTCCTTAAAATCCTGTCGGGTGATATTGACCCTACTACCGGTAAGGTAGAAATATCCAAGGGCCAGCGTATGAGCGTATTGAAACAGGACCACTACGCTTTTGATGATTTTACCGTACTGGAAACCGTAATGATGGGTAATGAGCCCCTCTACAAAATCATGAAAGAAAAAGATGCCATATATGCCAAGGAAGACTTTACCGAGGAGGATGGCATAAAGGCAGGGGAGTTGGAAGCTACTTTTGCTGAAATGGACGGCTGGAATGCAGAAAGCGATGCCGCAACCCTGCTTAGCAACCTGGGTATCAAAGAAGATGTTCACTTCAAATTGGTGAAGGAATTAGATGGTAATCAAAAGGTTAGGGTATTATTAGCACAGGCGTTGTTTGGCAACCCGGACATCATGTTGCTCGATGAGCCTACCAACGACCTGGACCTGGAAACTATCACCTGGTTGGAGAACTTCCTGGCCGATTACGATAAAATAGTCCTGGTTGTATCGCACGACCGTCACTTTCTCGATACCGTTTGTACACACGTGGCGGATATCGACTTTGGCAAAATCAGCATATTTACCGGTAACTATACATTCTGGTACGAGAGTTCTCAATTGTTGCTGAGGCAAAGGGCGGAGCAGAACCGTAAGGCTGAAGAAAAGATAAAAGAACTGAAAGACTTCATCGCCCGTTTCTCGGCCAACGCCTCAAAATCAAAACAGGCTACCAGCCGTAAAAAGGCATTGGATAAGATTGACCTGAATGAGATGAAGCCATCTAACCGTAAGTATCCGGCCATCCTGTTCAACAACCAGGTACGCGAAGCCGGCGACCAGATATTGGAAGTAAAGAACCTGGGAAAATCTGACCATGGCGAGGTGTACTTTAAGGATATCAGCTTCGATGTAAAACGTGGGCAAAAAATTGCTATTGTATCTGATAATAGCTTGGCTACCACATCTTTATATAAAATACTTGNNGAAGATAAATCTTTCGATGGCGAATACAGGTGGGGTGTTACCATCACAAACACATACCTGCCGGCCGATAATACTGAGTATTTTGAAGGCAAAGACCTGAACCTCGTTGATTGGTTGAGGCAGTATTCTGAAGAGAAGGACGAGACCTTTATACGTGGTTTCCTGGGCAGGATGTTGTTCTCAGGAGAGGAAACATTAAAGAAATGTACGGTGTTAAGCGGGGGAGAGAAAATGCGTTGTATGATGAGCCGTATGATGATGCTGAAAGGCAACGTACTGATGCTGGACGAACCTACTAACCACCTGGACCTGGAGAGTATCACAGCACTGAACAATGGTATGAAAGATTTCAAGGGTACCATCCTGTTTACCACGCGCGACCATGAGCTGGCACAAACTGTTGCAGACCGTGTTTTAGAAATTACGCCTAACGGATTGATAGACAGGGAAATGAGCTTCGATGATTACAGGAAAGATGAAAGGGTAAAAGCTCTGAAAGCTGAAATGTACGGCCAACCGGCATAGATAGTAAGTACCATACAGACTATACTATATAATTTTTTCTTATAATGCACCTTACAGGGTGCATTTTTTTTATATTTACAATTAAGTGACTAATGACGTAAAAGGAGTTTCTGTCGAGAGACTGGGGATGATTAAGATTACATTGGAGGGGCAAGGCTTTCATACCTGTACGGAGATAATTCATAAACATTAGTTAGCCACTGAACAACTTACTGGACTGACTCATTAAATAACCGGCTGTTAAGCCGGGTATATAAGAATTATCTATTACAAACCGGAAAAAGCGCCGTTTATGAAATTGCATCAAAACAGGGTAGACAGGTTTTCTGTCATTGCCAAAAAACTGGTGGACGAGCATTCCGCTGAATTATTTAAGGACAATTCCACGCTGACCGACAGTTATGAAGCCTACACAAGCCACCTGGACAGGCTGGGTCAGCAGCTGGAAGATTATGCATCTGATTTCCTGAATAGTTGCAAAGTGCAGAACGAACAACTGAAGAACGACATTTGGAACACCTGTACCAAGTACCTGGATCTGTTTGCCAAACGCAACCAACCTGGGCAGTACAGGCAATACATCTAGAGCTTACTACTTACAAACAAAGTTTGCTGCAAACCCTTGCTGTTATATAATACAGCAGGGATTTCTTTATTTTCATCAAGTACCGTGTGTATCTAAGGGTAGTATTCGTATAATTATCTAATATTCATTCTTATATTACTTAACATAATGTAAATTATGTAACAAACGCCCACGCACGGGTACTATGAGGCTGGGAGTAAAAAGTTACCATAGGCGTACGACATCAAGCTTAAAGGGAACCATAAGATTTTTAATAATAAAACGCTACCATTCTTCAAATTGTGGTTTTGGCTTGCTTTAGTATTTTCAATAATTCAGATTGTAAGGCTTGGTATTATTTTGATTGAAGAATTGCAATCACTATAGTTGCGGCAACACCTATTATTGATGCCCACATAGCACATTTGGCATATTTCATTGCATCTGACGAATACGTTGCCTGTTCTTTTTTTTCTTCATATCGGGCTAAGTAACTATCGTTTTTTATATCTCCAAGCATTGCAAATCCCCTATCTGACAATTTATATTCGTCATCCCAATTATCGGGCTTTTCAATCCTTCTTAAAGCGTCTTCGGCTATTAAATGCCTTATCATATTTTCTACTACTGAAAAATCATTATGAAATGCCATATACCATTTTGGCTCATGTATTTGCCGCCAAGTGAATGTTTTATCGCCTTCAAACTTTCTAAGTATGGCATCAAGCATTATTGCCTTATTCTTTGCGTCCATTTTCAAATATAACAAAAGACCCTGATTAAAGGTCTTTCTATTCATTTGACAGGCTCTGCTTCGTTGGTTACATAATCAGCGTTATAGTTAAGTAGCTTCAATGGGTAAAGAAAAAAATACCCATCTCGCTTACTTCCCCTTCGGTAACATAACGTACAATTATAGAACAATTATGCCACCGCACGCATTTACCTGGAACATAATATTATGTTGAGCGTACCAGCTATCACAGTTACAGAACCTTAAACAATTTTAATTTCAGATAATAATACACGCATGAAAAATATTATTATCTTTAAGCCTAACAAATTGAAAATTAGCACTTAGTAAACACCCTGTCTGCATAACAAAAGATGAACAACTTCGACACACGTTTTGAAACCATACTCAATAGTATAAGTGATGGTTTCTTTACACTAGACAGGAAATTCAACTTCACCTATGTCAACAAGGCATTCGAGAATATATGCCATATAGTTAAGGACGATTGCATAGGCAGGAACTACTGGGATATATTTCCCAAAGCCAGCACCTATAAGTTTTATCAAGAATATAACCTTGTACTGAAGGACAATATCAGTGTACATTTTGAGGAATACGCCACNNTAAATATGTGTCCGTCAACGCCTACCCTTCAGAAAGAGGGCTGACGGTTTACTTCACTGATATTACTGAAGAACGCAAACAAGCCATACAAATTGAGGAGAAAAATAAGAACCTCAGGGAAATAGCCTGGATGCTGTCCCACGAATTCAGGAAGCCGGTTGCTACTATACTGGGCCTGGTACAATTGTTCGACCCTGCAGCAGACGGTGAAACAAAGAAGCTTGTAAAAGGAATTAATCAAGCTGCCGAAGAATTAGATAAGATTATCAAAGACGCTGATTCAAAGACACAGTCAGAAGAGCTGCTTTAACTATTCCCCGTTTTGACCGATGCTAACTCTTCCAGCTTATAGTCCTAATGCCGGAAGATGTAACTTTTACTCCTGATGAATGTAGGTGTTCAAACACTTCCTCCATATCATAATATCGAAAAAATGCCGTCGTTTTTTTTAGGGAACCATCCTTCATATAAAACTCCATCCTGAAACGTATATCACCTGCGTGAATATGGATACGGTCCACATCTTCAAAGTTTACACTTAGTTTATTTGCGAAGGGCGAAATACAGTGTAAACGTACACCCACCTCATCTATACTAACTATAGGTACAAAGAGTATGCTCAATATTACCACTAATAACATAGCAGGAAGGAACAACTGTATCTGATCGCCAACAATAATGTATAGCCATAGCCCTGCCAGTAAGAATGAAAGGAGGGTTTTCCATCCGTAGTTTTTAGGTCGCATAATCTGCATAAGTTTTTAGGTAGTATTATTAATAATTCCGCTCCGAATATATGCAAATTATTCTATAGTTATCCCAATACTACCACCAGGTCATTTGTATTCACCAATGTTCCTTCAGCCAACTCTATATCGGCAATGCTGCAATCATGATTGGCAGTAATCACCGTTTCCATCTTCATAGCTTCTATCACAAACAGCGGCTGGTTTTTCTTCACTTTATCACCTTTCTTCACCTGTACTTTCGATAGCATACCCTGTAACGGTGCGCCTATATGGTTGGCATTATCCTTATCTATCTTTCGGTTTTCCTTCTGCTCTACTTTTACCGACTTGTCCTGTACTTCTATATTGCGGGTCTGCCCGTTCAGCTTGAAGAATACGGTTCGCTTACCGTGTTCGTTGGCATCGCTGATACTCAACAGGCGTATCAGCAGTGTTTTACCCCTGGCTATTTCTATAGTTGCATCCTGCCCCATATTCAGCCCGTACAGGAATAGCGGCGTAGGTATAACCGAGACATCGCCAAATTGCCTGTAAAATTTCAGGTAGGTTTCGTACACCTTCGGGTACAACTTGTATGACAGGAAATCGCATAGCTCAAGGTCGTCACCAAACTGCTCTTTGAACGCAGCCAGTTCTTTATCAAAGTCTACCGGGTTCAGGTGTTTATTGGGCCTGTCGGTAAACGGTACTTTATCTTTCAGTATGATCTTCTGTAGTTCTTTTGGCAAGCCACCTTCAGGCTGGCCGAGTACGCCTAAGAAGAATTCCTGTACGCTTTCAGGGAATGAAATGCCTTCTCCTTTCTGCATCACATCTTCGCGGCTCAGGCCGTTGGCTACCATAAACTGCGCCATATCTCCCACTACTTTTGAGCTGGGTGTTACCTTCACTATGTCGCCAAACATATCGTTGACGGTGGCATACATTTTTTTGATATCCTCAAATTTCTCTTCCAGCCCCAGCGCCCTGGCCTGCGGACGAAGGTTAGAATATTGCCCGCCGGGAATCTCATGACGGAACACTTCTGCAGCACTGGCTTTCAGCCCGCTTTCGTAAGGGTAATATATTTCACGTACCGCTTCCCAGTAATTGGAGAATTCGTTCAGGGAATCAATATCATAATGATTTTCCCTTTCGTGGAATTTCATCATTTCCACCACCGAATTGAAGTTGGGTTGCGATGTCAGGCCTGATACGGCACCCAGCGCCACATCTACAACGTCTACTCCGGCTTCAATAGCTTTCAGGTAGCTGGCAGGTTGGAGAGATGATGTATCGTGTGTATGCAGGTGTATGGGTATGTTTACTGTTGCTTTTAACCCTGCTACAAGTTCTGCTGCTGCATATGGCTTCAGCAGGCCACTCATGTCTTTTATAGCCAGTACATGCGCACCTGCATTTTCCATGTCTTTGGCAAGCCTTAGGTAATAATCCAGGTTGTATTTGGTGCGTTTAGGGTCCAGTATATCCCCTGTATAGCATAGTGCTGCCTCTGCTATACCGCCGGTACGTTTACGCACCATTTNNCTCTGCTCCACAAACTTTTCAATCAGGTTGTCGGGGTAGGCTGTGTACCCTACTCCATTGGCGCCGCGTATCAGCATTTGCAGCAAGATGTTAGGCACTGCTTCCCTTATCTGCTCCAGTCGCTGCCATGGGTCTTCATTCAGAAAACGCATAGCCACATCAAATGTAGCACCACCCCACACCTCCATACTAAAGGTTTGCGGGTGCAGTTTGGCAAACTGCCTGGAAACCTTCAGCATATCAATAGTACGCATACGTGTGGCCAGTAACGACTGGTGAGCGTCGCGCAAGGTTGTATCAGTATAGTGTATTTTCTTTTCCGCTTTCAGCCACTCGCAAAATTTGTCAGCCCCCATATCCGTGAGCATATCCTTTGTGCCTTTAGGGGCTGCCATATCAACAGGCGCCATTGGTATCTCGGGTTTGCGGAACTCCCTGCCATCATGCTTTACTTTTACATCCGGGTTGCCGTTTACAGTCACATCAGCCAAATAGCGCAGTATCTTGGTTCCCCTGTCCTGGCGGGCGGTAAATCTGAACAATTCAGGATGTTCCTGTATAAAACCTACTGTAGTTTGTCCGCTGCGGA
>DINJ01000099.1:28058-28344 GCA_002423665.1 Bacteroidetes bacterium UBA5543
CACTTACATCTTCCTGGCTGCCGATGCCTACTTCTTTGTCGCTGAGTTTGTAACCCGCTGCAACAAACAGCTGTGTCTTCACAAGGTCAATACCTGTTACCATTTCAGTAACGGTATGCTCCACCTGTATACGTGGGTTCACTTCTATGAAGTATATGTTCTCCGCCGCATCCACCAGGAACTCCACAGTACCCAGGTTGTTATAATTAACAGCACGGGCAATATTGGTGGCGTAATGATACAGTTTGTCTTTTGTGGTTTGTTGCAGGGTAACAGCAGGCGCTAC
>DINJ01000099.1:28453-40020 GCA_002423665.1 Bacteroidetes bacterium UBA5543
TTGTCTCCCAGCGCAGCCATAGCTTCCGGCTTAGGGCCTACGAATATGATGTTATTTTCAGCGCATTTACGTGCAAAGGTTGCATTCTCTGACAGGAAACCGTATCCCGGATGTATAGCGTCAGCACCACACTCACGGGCGATGGTTATTATTACATCCATATCCAGGTATGGCTTCAACGGGTCATTATCTTCACCAACCTGGTAGGCCTCATCTGCTTTATACCTATGCAGCGAGTACCTGTCTTCATAAGTATCNNTATCGCTACTGTCCTTATATTCAGTTCAGACGCGGCACGCGCTATACGTATAGCTATCTCTCCCCTGTTGGCTATCAATACCTTTTTTATATTCATGCGTATTTTATTGGAAACCTGCAAATTTGCTGCAAAACTAATACATGGACGGGTGTTTATACAATATATTAGATTAATAAAACCCAATCATTTTTAAGATCGATGCGTGATGTACTACTTAATATGCTATTTATTATCTTGTTTAAGTTAAAAAGATACTATAACAATAAAAGATTGAACTATGTTACAAGTTGGAGATGAATTCCGCCATGTGTACCGCTATTCACAAGACGATGTAGATACTTTCGCTCGTGTAAGTGGTGATACCAATCCACTACATATAGACCCGCAGGCCGGCAAAGACAGTATGTTTGGCCGAAATATCATTCATGGTTTCCTGGGGGCGTCTGTGTTTACCAAAATATTCGGGGCCCTGTGGTATGCGGATGGCCATGTGTATATGAGCCAGAGTATGAAATGGTTGAAACCCATGTTTGTGGATACGGACTACGAGGCTGTTATTACGGTAAAAGAGATTTATCCGGAAAAGAACAGGATACTGTACGAGTGTGCAGTATATGAGGCTGGATCACCAAACCAGACAATTGCAGGTGAGGCATTATTGCTGAACAAGAAACAGTATGTGTGGTAAACGGCCTTAACATTCTTTACAATCAAAAGCCCTCTGTTACGAGGGCTTTTGATTGTAAAATGTAAATAATTGGAAATTCTACTTGAGTATTGTCACCGGCTTTGCACTCTTATTAGGGCCTGATTGCACTATACAATAATATACTCCGGCTGATAAGCTTGATACATCCAGGCTGCAACTTAATTGGTCTGCATCATATACTTGTTCCACCATTACCTGTCCGGTTACTGATATCAAACGAACGCTTACTCCACCATCATTGAAGTCATTATTCCAGTTTATATTCAGAATTTTATCCGCCGGGTTAGGGTATATTGTAACATCTTTGTTACCTGCAATTTTGTCTGTAATGCCAACTTTGAAATCCTGTTTGTAGAACACGAGGCCACCTAATACATTTCCTAATACCATTTCATGCAAATTATCATTATCTGCATCTAAGTTGGCAAATGCGGGTGCTACACGTTTATGATCACTTATGAATGAGTATGCCGAATCAATCATGGTATACTTCACAGGATTAGTACCACTTTTCAAACCATCATAGCGATAAATGCTTCCCCAGTTCGTACCAATCACCAGGAAATCTTTTCCTGAGTTATCGGTAGGGCCAACATAAGGTGCAGTATAAGAATACGGGTCAACCGGGGAATTCAATTTAATTCCGCCTAAGGTATCTGTTTCCTTTGTAAGGCCAATAGTTCCGGGTACTGAACTATAATTTCTGAAATATACTAATGCACCAAACTGGTTGCCGGAGATTAAATCATTCTTACCATCGCCATTTATATCGTATATAGCAGGGGTAGCATAATCACCTACATCCATAATGCTAAATGTAGAGAGGTCCATGAGGGTATCCGAAACCAATGTCCACACGGGAGTTACAGAATTACTGGCTGCAGTGTTTTTATAGAATGAGAAGGTCCCATCAATATGGCCAATAATCAAATCATCTAAAGTATCATTGTCAAGGTCGCCAATCGCCAGCGATGCACCTTTATAGTCTTTAGACCATAGACCCATAAAATCATTCGTTTGTAACTGGAATGAATAATTGCCCGGCGAAGTTGTTGTATTCTTGTAATATGCAATTTTACTTCGGTTGTAGTTAGCTGGATGCTGGTAAAAACCCTCTGAACCAACAAACAAGTCTTTCTTCCCGTCTTTATCAAAGTCATAAAATACAGGATAAGACCCTTGCCCCATATCAATCATCCTGTCAACCAGGTATGTATTTGTTTTATACACGAAGTTTTTGCCGGATTCAGTACCCGTGTTTTCATACAGTACTATCGAATTATAGTTTGAGGACTGTCTGTTCATAGGTGTAAATAAAAGGTCGCGGTCACCATCATGGTCTACATTCAGAGCATACGCTCCCGGAAATATAGGCACTTCCATGGCTACACTATTCGACGACCATATTGTATCTTCAGCTATCGCTGAATCTACACCAAATTGAGTTCTGCCATTTACAAAATACTGGATGTCAGAAAAGGATTCATTACCATTGAACCAATCCAAATCTCCGTCATTATCCATATCTATCAATAACAATGTATTGCTGCCATGTGTTCCTTTTGCACCTGATCCTCCACATCCTTTGCATGTTGGTACAGACCAAGGGCAACTGTAACCCATTACCTGTTTCCTTTCGTAGTTCTGTATAGTTCGGCCCCAGCACCAGTCTTTCAGACATATTTTAATGCTGTCGGCGGGAAGATTGTCTTCCTTGGTACAGTTCTGATACATTGTTATCGTACTGCCCCATACGTCATAGGCAATAATGTCAATATCTCCATCTCCATCTATATCATCCATACCGGGTATTGACTGCGGAGCTACATAGGCATTGGTCAATCCTGACCCGCCCAAATAATAGAGGTCTTTGTAATACCTGAAGTGCAACTGGTTGTTATTATAATAGCCATACGATACACCTACTCCTGCAAAACTTCTGTGTATAAGGTCTTGTATGTTATCTCCGTTCAGGTCTATTAGTTTTATGTAGCCATATATCTCAGGAAAGCTGCCTTCGTACTTTGAATCATATTTATATGTGCCACTGCCTGTTGCTATTAGTGTTTTCAACCCTATGTATTCCTCATACAGCACAATGTCGTTTCTTCCATCCCTGTTCAAATCGGCCATTGCTATCTGTGGTTGATTGACACCACCTGTCCAGGCCAAAGACAACACATTACTTCCGTCCTTTACTTCAGCATTATTATATTGCCTGTAAACATCCCCTTGAAATTGTGCTGACGCACATAATCCGGATAACATACTTATAGCTATTAGGGAGATAGATGTTAACGATCTCATATTCGTTTATTTATGCTGTTAAAATTTACAATAAAGTTAATGCCAATACCATTTACTGAATGCAACAAATATCACATTTTTACATGATATTAATCACTGTATTATATATAGACAGACGAAATTTATTAACCGTTGGTGTGATAATTTTTAAGTGGCGAATCAGGCTCATTTAAGAAATGCTTGTAAACACTTTTGTCAGCAAATGATGGAAACAGTTTATTGACCCAAACCGTCATTTTGCCCAACAAAGTCATAACGATGGTTCTTTTCCGCTTTTTCACCGCAGTTATTATTATTTCAGCACATTCTTCAGCTGTCATCAGCTTGCTTTCGTTCAGTGGGGTTTCGCCCTGGGCACTCCCATCCGACGACCGGGCAACATTACGGATGTTGGATGAGGTAAAGCCGGGACAAACCCACATAACATGTGTGCCTGTATGCAGTAATTCCGTTCTTAAAGCCTCCAGGAAACCCTGCAATGCAAACTTTGATGCTGAATAACCTGTTCTCGCCGGTAGCCCCCGATAACCGGCAATGGACGAAACACCTACGATTACCCCTTTATTTTTCAGAATTTCAGGAAGGGCGTATTTAGTGCAATAAACCGCGCCGAAGAAATTGATATCCATCAGCTCTCGTATCACTTTCATATCTACATTTTCAAACATGGCCCTCATGCTGATACCTGCATTGTTTATCAGGACGTCAATCCTACCCCATTTGCCGGCAACCATCTCGATGAAACTCCTGCACTCCTCTTCTTTGCTCACATCAACTGAAGAATACAGCACTCTTGCTTCGTCCATGTTGCTGTACACTTCTCTCAACTTATCTATATTTCGCGCACATAGAGCAACACTGGCACCCTGCCCGTATGCTGCTAATGCAAGCGCCTTTCCTATACCCGATGATGCACCGGTTATTACAACTACTTTGCCAGTCAGTATATACATAATTAGTTTTGAGAACGGTAAAAATAACATATCCTTATATAGTATTCGTTATTATCGTGGCAGATTTCAAATTCCAAAAAGATATGCACAGGAGGTTAATAAATTAAGATACCTAATATTGAACCCAAGTGTAAAAAAGACTAATTTAATAGCAGGAACAGAATAAAACACCTGCCTGCAATAGAAGAATACTTATCGATTATTTAACAAACAACGAGTTCCTGTTGTTATATCATTGCAGATAGGTTATCACAAAAAACAAAGGCACATTGACAGAAGCAATCATCAGTCTCGAAACAGTTAACCCGATTGAATTTTTCGGTGTCAACAACAGCAAATTCGATATACTTAAGCGTAAATTCCCTTTGCTGAAAATATTATCAAGGGGTAGCCAGATAAAGCTTGCCGGGCAACCGGAAGAGGTGGCGAATGCCCAACTACGCATCAGCCAGGTGATAAAATACCTGGAAAGAAACGGGCACCTGTCCGAAAATTACTTTTCTGAAATACTTGGTGATGAAGAAGAAAATGGCGACACAATTGTCAATGACAATAATAATACCGGCGACATCCTGGTATTCGGTCCGAATGGTAAGGTAATTAGAGCCAAAACACAAAACCAGAAGTTGCTGGCCAATGTTTCCGAAAAAAATGACATCATCTTTGCCGTAGGCCCGGCAGGTACAGGTAAAACATATACCGCAGTTGCATTAGCGGTAAGGGCATTGAAAAACAAGGCCGTCCGTAAGATTATCCTTACCCGTCCGGCTGTTGAAGCAGGAGAAAGTCTCGGATTCCTCCCCGGTGATTTAAAAGAAAAAATTGACCCGTATCTAAGACCCCTTTATGACGCATTGGATGACATGATACCGTCAGACAAGCTGAATTATTATATGGCCAACAGGATAATAGAAATAGCCCCGCTGGCATATATGCGTGGCCGAACGCTCGACAACGCTTTCATCATTCTGGATGAGGCTCAGAATGCAACCGATTTGCAGCTAAAAATGTTCCTGACACGTATTGGCGCCTCTGCCAAGGCTATTATTACAGGCGACCTCACTCAAATAGACCTCCCTAAAAACCAGAAATCAGGTCTTATAAAAGCTACTAAAATATTGCGTGATATTGATGGCATAGCATACATACAGTTGGATGAAGCGGATGTAGTAAGGCACCGATTGGTAAAGAGCATAATAAGAGCCTACGATAAGGACAAAGAAAAAGAGGAAAAAGAGGAAGAAGCGAACAGAGAGCAATTCAGAAAGTTGAAGGAGGAACGAAATAGTGATAAATAGTGTAACAATAAATAGGGCTGCCAAATGGCAGCCCTGATAAATTCTGTTATTGTATTTGTTACTATTTATTCCCCTGGAAATTAGTAATGATTTTCTCGCCATTCTTCATTTCTTCAATCAGGATTTCTATCCTGTTTTCTGAAACCAACTTCCAGGTAACCTTTTTATCTTCGGTTGCCTGTACAATTACTTCTTTACCGTTAGGATCAATAACACCGGAAATCACCTCAGGAGAACGAGTCAATATTGTTACTTTCAAAGATGTAATGCTTATGTCTTCATGATTCGGCTCAACTATGGCTGCATCCCTTTTCGTAGGCTGAGCATTTATTTGGCTGATACCTTCATATGTTCCCAAGAACTTATTTCTTGAAATAATCTCGCATTGGCTACCCTCATATCCCGACGGACACCTGCAAAACTCGTCTGCACACGTACCGCCATTACGGCAAATCAATGCTTTACAACTATCGTGAACACAAGATGTATAAGTAACCGTTGTGGCAATGGCCATAAACATACCTGCCGACAGTAGAGATTGCTTCCAAAACTTCATAATGACTAAAAACGTTATTTATGGCAAAATACAAAAAATACTTAGGAATACTATATACTACGATTTTTTTTCTGCAGCAAGGGGATTCCAGCCCTGAGCCACCAAATCATGCACATTTCCCCCTTTGGTATGCAGTTTTACACCATCTTCGGGCTTGGTCATATACCCTATTACATACACATCGGGTTGCCCGGCAATCCTCTCATAATCTGCCTGGTTTACAGTAAAGAGCAACTCATAGTCCTCACCCCCATTCAGGGCGCACATAGTCGGGTCTATATTGAACTCATAGGCGAGTTCCCTGCTTTCATCATGTATAGGTATTTTATTTTCATACAATACGCAGCCCACTTCGCTCTTTTTGCACAAATGCATTATTTCAGAACTTAATCCATCGCTAATGTCAATCATAGACGTTGGCTGTATTTCTTTTTCCTGCAACCAGTTGACAATATCTGTCCTTGCTTCCGGCTTCAATATTCTGCCTACATTATGAGTCCTGTTACCAAGGTCTGGTTGAACACCTGGGTTTTCTACAAAAATCCGCTTTTCGCGTTCCAATAGCTGGAGGCCAAGGTAGGCACCCCCTAATGTGCCGGTTACACACAAGAGGTCGCCATCTTTAGCACCGGACCTGGTTACAAATTTGTCAGGTGCTACCTCCCCTATTGCTGTAATGCTTATTACAAAACCCTTATCAGAAGTGGTTGTATCTCCGCCGGCCAAGTCTACATTATACTTTTCGCAGGCAGCGTATACGCCCTCGTAAAACTCATCCAATGCCTCAACTGAAAAACGGTTAGATACCCCCAGGCTAATTGTAATATGTGTTGGAGTGGCCATCATGGCGCAAATATCCGACAGGTTAACAACTACTGATTTGTAACCCAAATGTTTCAATGGTGTATACATCAAGTCGAAATGAATACCTTCTATCAACATATCAGTGCTGATAACACATTGCCTGCCAAACTGGTCTATTACAGCTGCATCATCACCTACTGAGAGTATAGTGCCCGCGTTACGGGTTTCATTATTCCTGGTCAGGTGGTCTATTAACCCAAACTCGCCCAGGGAGGATATTTCTGTTCTTTGTTGTTCTTCCATTACTCTATATTTTACTCCTTATCAGCTTCAGCATATCATTATGTATGATGCCATTAGTTGCCAATGTCTCTTTATCATAAACATCATAAGGGTCGCCTTCGAAATTTGTAATAATACCGCCCGCCTCTTCTACTATCAGGTAACCGGCCGCAATATCCCAGGGGTTAAGGTTATATTCCCAGAAGCCGTCAAACCTGCCGCATGCTACCCAGCAAAGGTCAATTGCAGCAGAACCTAAACGCCTGACCGGCAACCCTTCCATGATGAACCGTTCAAATACTTTTATGGGATGCTCATAGCTTTTGGGCCATTTGTACGGAAAACCGGTTACTAAACAAGCCTTCTTAAAGTCACTTTTTTTAGAAACAACTATCCTTTCATCATTCAGAAATGCCCCTTTGCCTTTTTCAGCGAAAAACAATTCTTTCATTATTGGATTGTAAACTGCACCTAATATCATTTCACCCTTATATCGCAGACCTATACTTGTACAGCATATCGGTATGGCATGTGCAAAGTTTACAGTACCGTCTATGGGATCAATAATCCAGTCATAGTCCGATTCCTGTATCAGTTCGCCTGCCTCTTCGCTAATGACACTGTGGCCGGGAAAATAGCTTTTAATAACATCAATAATAGCCTTCTCCGCATGCTTGTCCACTTCGGTCACCAGGTCGTTGACGGTGCTTTTATTCTCAATCTTAAATACACCTTTGAAATAGTGCTCAATTACATCTCCTCCGGCCTTTGCGGCTTGCATTAATACGTCCCTTAGTTCAACCATTATCTGCAGCTTATAGTTTCAGCTCTTTGCCAAGATAAAAGTCAATGACTTTGAGCTTAAATATCAAATCATATTTCGCACTGGCCCGGTTTGCTTCAGCCCTGTACCAGTTGTTTTGTATCACCAGGTATTCTACTGTATTTGTCAGGCCCAGTTCATTCCATTTTTGTGCAAACTCATAAGCCCTTTTTGCAGCGTCTGAGGCCCTTTGGGCTGCATAATATTTTTGCAATGCATTACGGGCATCGTTATGCGCCTTATACACATCTTGCTTCAGTTTCAGTTCTGCCTGGTCTACACTCAATTGTTGGTTAAGCATATTAATTTTGGCTTGCCTGACAGCTGTCTGTGCCTGCCACCCATTAAATATGGGTATATTCAAACCTAATGAAATAGTCTGCCTGAAGTTATTGTCCAATTGCTTGCCCAGTGGCAGAGTGCTGGTTGCAAATNNGGAGTAGTCTGGTATATCTGCAATACATCGTTCCTGCTTGAATCGTAGGCATAAGTGCCTTGCACTGGGCTCACAGTTACCCCAGTTACACTATAGTCTTTGTTAAGTGTTGAATAGTTGGTACCCGCCTGTGCACTGAGGACCAACTGTGGTAACAAACCTCCTTTCGCAGCGGCATGTCCTTTTCTTGCAGCATCCAGTCTCAATCTTGCACCGGCTATAACAGGCATACGACTTACAGCAGCAGCGTATACTTCCGTAGGTTCAATAAATGCGTTGTTGAAATCTGCTTGTATATCCTGATGCACTACCGCCTCAAAAGGGGTGGTAAAATCAAGGTTCAGCAGCGCTTTTATATCCAATATTGCCGCATTGTATTCCGTTAGGGCGCCTATCAGGTTCGAACTGTCACTGGCCAGTTGTGCTTCCAGTTGTGCGACATTTAGCTCAGGCACCCGGCCCGCATCTGCGAAACTCCTTGTCTGCTCCAGTTGCTGTTTCGACAATGCTACTTGTTGCTCATTTATTTTTACCTGCTCTTTAGCCAGTAATATCCTCAGGTATCCTGTGGCAACATTAAGGGACACGTCATTCTGTAATTGTTCCAGTTCTTTGCCGGCGGCCTGCAGGTTGAACTTACTCTGCGAAATACGGTTGCGTCGCTGAAACNNAATTGGTTAGACGTAGGGTCAATAGAACGTCCGAAACTGCGGCCGTAACCTGTTGAAATATTAACACTCGGCAACTGCGATAACTGATTTTGCTGTAGGGTCAGTTTTTCCAGCCTGCGGTTCAGTTCATTCTGTTGTATGCTTATGTTATGGTCAAGCGCATATTGTACTGCGCGTTGCAATGTCCAGTTTGCATCCTGCGCGCTTAAGCTTGAGTAGATGAATAAAACAGGTATCACTAAGATATAGGCCCTGGCAAATCGCTTCATGGAACAAAAATAGTTTAAAAAGTTTCGTAAAGCTCAAGAAAAGACAAATGGTATATATGTATTTTTACCCTTATTCGTCCTCGTTGGTCAGCTCTACACAATCGANNCTGCATATACTCCCTATATCCTCCGAATTTTGCCATCAGTTCATACCCGAAACGAGATAATTTCAACTTACCTGCATTGCCAAATCCAGCAACCGGGTTTACCAACCCCGAGTTGAGCATAACCTCCCACAGGCGCTCCGATTCTACATACGGGATATTAATATTGGCATGTTTGTAAATATCATTCTCAATATGGAGTGTATCTATATGAGAATTATGGTACAAGGCTTTTAATACGATGTCAATAATAGCGATATCTACTTCATCCCGGTCCATTATGGTTACCGGCTTTATTTTCGCTTTCTTTAGTTTCTTCATCCTGTTATGGTGCCTTGATATTTGTGTTACCCTTGATGATTTCATAAACGCCATCGTTTGCCCTTCAATTAGTTATACTTATTAACGACCCTTTTGACAAAGGTAGGAACATAAGCAGTTTATAATATCAAAAGCCGGCTGTTAACCGGCTTTTAATTCTCTTAGTCCAAACTCAGCATTACCAGCCAAGCAGGTAAGCAAATATCAGGGGCGCTACTATCGTAGCATCACTTTCTACTATGTATTTNNCTGATCTGGCAGAAATAACTCCAGAAAGGCACATCATGCCATTCCAGATCCTGGTACATCATAGGCACCACACATATCGGGAAGTCTCCGGCAATACCACCACCTATCTGGAAGAATCCTACACCCTTGCCATCAGAGTTATTACGATACCAGTCTGCAAGCCATACCATGTACTCTATACCGCTCTTCATAGTAGATGCCTGCAACTCTCCCTTTATACAGTAAGAGGCAAAGATGTTACCCATAGTACTGTCTTCCCATCCTGGCACTATTATAGGCAGGTTCTTTTCAGCTGCAGCTATCATCCAGCTATGTTTGGGGTCAATTTCATAATCCGGTTTCATTACTTCGCTCAGCAGCAGTTTATACATGTACTCGTGCGGAAAGTAACGCTCACCTTTCTCTTCCGCCTCTTTCCATATTTTGTATATATGCCTCTGTATGCGGCGGAAAGCCTCTTCTTCAGGAATACAAGTGTCTGTCACACGGTTAAAGCCGTTCTCCAGCAAATCCCACTCCTCCTGGGGGCTCAGGTCGCGATAGTTGGGTACACGCTTATAGTGTGTATGCGCCACCAGGTTCATAATATCTTCTTCCAGATTGGCACCGGNNTATAATATGCACTTTATCCTGGCGTATCATTTCAGCCAATGAAATACCTAATTCTGCGGTACTCATAGCGCCGGCCAGGGAAATCAGCATTTTGCCGTTTTCCAACAGGTGCGTTTCATAACCTTTAGCAGCATCTACTAATGCTGCTGCGTTGAAGTGACGGTAATGATGTTGTATAAACTGAGAAACAGGACCTTTATTCATTCCTTTAAATTTTGTCAATGTATTTTAATAAAGCAGAGACGCCCCGGTTAAAAGCGTCTCTGTGATTTTTATGTTTTGTTGCTTATCAGGCTACAGGCGCTTGTGCCAGTTTGTTTTTTATAGCCTCTGTTGTCAGCGATTTTGGACGCTCTATCGGGAAGCCCAGCGCCCTGTCCCAGCAAAGGCTTGCAAGTACGCCCAATGCGCGCGATACACCAAACAGCACAGTATAAAACTCTTCTTCCACCAGGCCGAAGTGCTTCAGCAATGCACCTGAATGCGCATCTACGTTTGGCCATGGGTTCTTAATCTTACCGGTAGCTTCCAGTATTGCCGGTGCTACTTCGTAGATGTTCCATACGTTTTGTACCATAGGTGCGTCAGGGCAATGCGTTTTCGCAAACTCCATCTGCGCTGTGAAACGCGGGTCTGTCTNNGTCCGTAACCAGGGACTACTTTACCTTCGCTCAGCGTTTTTTTGATGTAGTCAGCTATCTGCTCCTTACTTGGCTGCTCTGTACCAAGTTCTGCACACATTTCTTCAATCCACAATATCACTTCCTGGTTGGCCAGCCCGTGTAATGGTCCTGCCAGGCCTGTCATACCTGCGCAGAATGACAAATATGGGTCGCTTAACGCACTACCCACCAGGTGTGTAGCATGTGCGGAAACGTTACCACCTTCGTGGTCAGCATGTATGGTCATATATA
>DINJ01000004.1:0-2102 GCA_002423665.1 Bacteroidetes bacterium UBA5543
GCCCTGATTTCTTTGAATCCTATCATCCTGTTCAACTCAGGGTCCCACACTTTTAGCCTGAAGCAGGCAGCAATTTCCTTTGGATGGAGGGATGTGGTACGTGCGTTTTGTAATTCAGGAATTGACCTGTATGCCTCGGGAAGGCGGTAGAAAGGGATGCGGGAATTCAGATGGTGGATATGATGAAAACCAATATTACCCGTAAACCACTGCATTACAGGGTGCATCACCATATAGCTGGAAGACTCCAGGGCGGCACCCTCGTATTTCCAGTCTTCTTTGTCGTTGAATGTGGTTGCCGGAAAATTGTGCTGTGCATAGAAGAGGTAGGCGCCCATAGCACTTGCTATGAAGAAGGGAATGAACATGGCAAAGAACCATATCTGCCAGCCTGCATAAGTAATTAACAATGATATTATAGTGGCATGCAACACGAGCGCCAATAAAGAGTCCACGTGGCGTCGGGGTGAACTCAGAAACGAACTGAGGCACATACCTACAATGAACATGCTGAAGTAACCCATAATTATAGTCAAGGGATGCCTGATGGCCAGGTAGGCTCGCTTTTCGCCGTGAGTCATGGCCAGGAACTTGCTTTTTTTAGCAATGGGGTAGGAGCCTATACTTGCGCTGAACAGCTTGGAATTGTGCGCGTGGTGGTAGTCGTGCGAACGCTTCCAGATGCTTTGAGGTGCCAGAATTAGTATGCCGAAGACAGTCATAATAATGCTGGCAGGTAAGGAACGGTGCAGTATAGCATGATGCTGAAAATCGTGATAGATGATAAACATCCGCACCAGCAGCAACCCAGATAACAGACTGAATACGAGTTTTGCCAAAATGCCCTGGAAAAATACAATACAGAGGAATGAGCAGGACAATAGAAACAGGGTGGACAATAATAGAGTCCAGCTTGTTGTCCTGTTTTCTTTTGCAAATTCTTTAGTAGCTAAAATAAGCTGTTTGCCTTCGCGCACGTTCAAATATAATCAGATTTTATGAGTCATATAGTTAAAGAACCGCCATTTAACCTTTTTTGTGCTTCCACCTGCGGTGAGACCATATCCAGGTTTCAGGCTGGGCGATGATGTCCTGCTCCAGCCTGCGGGTGTGGGTTTCGGTGATTTCGCCTTCTTTAGTGTCTTTGGGCTGTTCTGTCAATACTTCTACTGACACCTCGTAATAGCCTCTCCTTAAACGTTTTATAGAGCCGTAAACTATGGGATAGTTGATTTTACGGGCTATGAGCTCAGTGCCTTTAAACACAGGCGTTTCCTGGTTGAGGAAGGTCATCCAATGCGCGCCCTCTTTGGGTGGCGACTGGTCGGCAATGAAGGCGGTGGCGGTGAGCTCGTTCCGGTTAGCCAGCATTTGCCTGAAGGTATCTTTCATGGGTATGAGCCCGGTGCCGAAGCGGCTGCGCATACGGTACATCAGCCCGTCGAATTGCTTGTGGCTAAGGGGGTGGTAGATAACGTATAAGTGGTGTTGACATAACAGGCTGAAGGAGTTGCCCGCCCATTCCCAATTGCCCAGGTGTCCCATCACCAGTATGATGCTTTGGTTTTTGGCCGCCAGTTCGTTGNNAGTGTTTTAAAGGTTTCCAACGTCAGGTCGCAGAGGTAACCATAGTATTTCTTAGCCAATTGGTTGATCTCATCCTCCGTTTTGCCGGGGAAGGAGTTGCGCATATTGGTGAGTACCACCTGCCTGCGATAGCCCAGCAGGCGGTATAGTACGAAATACATGAAGTCGGACAGGAGGTACAGCACCGGGAACGGCAACAGCGATATGATATACAGAAATGGTAGCGCTATGTAGTAGAGCAGTGCTGACAATGTATGCTTGTTTTGAGCGGCTAAAGATAGCGGATAATCATGTTATTGGAATAGTCACACACGCATAATCCCCAATTATCCGTAACTTCAACCGATAAAGTTGAGAATAAATTGACATTTGAAGATTTTGGTTTCGACCCCGATGTAATGGATGGGTTGAATACGATGGGCTACAAACAGCCTACCCCGATACAGCAAGCAGCCATTCCCGCAATACTGGATAATAAAGACCTGATAGCCTGCGCCCAAACGGGTACGGGCAAG
>DINJ01000004.1:2230-2522 GCA_002423665.1 Bacteroidetes bacterium UBA5543
ACTATGCCTCCCAAGATAAGGACGCTGGCGAGCAAGATATTGATAGACCCGGAGCAGATAAACATAGCTATATCCAAGCCGGCAGAGGGTATATTGCAACGCGCCTTTATGGTGCACGACAGCGATAAGATAGAGTTGCTGAAGGCATTGCTGAAAGAGGGTAATTATAGCAGTATTATCATATTTGCTTCCACAAAAGAGAACGTAAAGAAGCTGGACAGGGAACTGGCGAAAACAAATATGGGAGCCAAGGCCTTCCACTCAGACCTGGAGCAGGCGGAGCGCGAAGACC
>DINJ01000198.1 GCA_002423665.1 Bacteroidetes bacterium UBA5543
GGTATCACCCTTTGTATTTCTTCGTCAGCGCTTATGAGTTCAGCACCCGGGCGGGTAGATGCTCCGCCTACGTCCAGTATAGCCGCACCATCGTTCAGCATTTTTTCTGCATTGTGCAGCAGGCTGTTAGTGTCGCTGTCTTTTCCCTTGTTGTAAAAGCTGTCGGGCGTAGCGTTGAGTATGCCCATTACCACAGGGTTCGACAGGTCCAGCAAGCGGCCGTGGCTCTGAATGGTTGTTTGTACGGGTAAAACTGTATTTTTGAAACTCATCGGCTATTATAATATAAAAATGCAGGATACGTTAAGCAGTAAGGCTATGCCCAATACTACCGAACAATACAAGAGCATCGTAACGCAATGTAAAGACTTATTTGTAAAAAAGGCGAGCGACTACGGCACTTCGTGGCGGGGACTGCGCCCCATATCCATAGTTGACCAGATATATATCAAGGCATGGCGCATCCGCCAGATACAGGAGAAGGGCGAGCAGAAAATAGGGGATAGCATTGAGTCGGAATTTGTAGGTATAGTGAATTACGGTATCATAGCATTGATACAGAGTGAACTGACAGGTAACAACGATATAGATATGAGTGCGGCAGATGCTAAGGCATGGTACGAAAAGAAAGCCGGCGAGGTGGAGGACCTGATGATGCAGAAAAATCATGACTATGGTGAAGCATGGAGGGATATGTCGCAGGCATCGTTTGCTGACCTGATATTGGTAAAGCTGCTGCGCATCAAACAAATACTGGCCAACGACGGACAGACTATCGTGTCTGAAGGTATAGACGCCAACTTTGCGGATATCATCAACTATGGCATATTCGCATTGATAAAGATTGATGAAGCAAAAGGTTAACATTTCTTTGCATCACGCTGTTATTATTTTCACTGTCAAGTAAAACGCAAAACACAACCACCGTTATGAAATATATACTCTGGATCATACGCATTATAGTAGCTGTATTATTCATTTTTTCAGGATTGGTAAAGGCCAACGACCCGCTGGGGCTCAGCTACAAAATGGATGAGTTCTTCGAGGTATGGGGCATGCACTGGATGATGCCTTATTCGCTGGTGATGTCAATAGCTATGATAGCGTTTGAAATAATAGCAGGTGTGGCGCTGTTGCTGGGTTATGCATACAGGTTGTTTGCTTACCTGCTGCTGGCGCTGGTGGTGTTTTTCACTTTNNTTACGGCTTACGTATTATTCTCAGGCAAGATAAAAGAGTGCGGCTGCTTTGGCGATTGCATTCCGCTGACACCTATACAGACATTTACCAAAGACATCATTCTGCTCATCATGGGTATCATATTGGTGGTGTACCGCAACCGGATTAAGCCATTGGTAAAGGGGCACGCAGCTACGGCTATTATGATATTAACGGTGTTCTTCTCTGTTGGTTCGCAGTTATGGGCGCTGGAGCACCTGCCTTACCACGATTGCCTGCCGTATAGAGTAGGTGTGAATGTTATAGAAGACAGGAAGATACCCGAGGGGGCTATTCCCGACCAGTACGAGAACATCATGATATATGAGAAGGATGGTGTGCAGAAAGAGTTTACTATGGCAAACTACCCCTGGGAGGATACTACATGGAAGTTTGTAGACAGGATTGATAAGCTGGTGAAGAAAGGAAATGCGGAGCCCAAAATCAGGGACTTTATCATTACGGACTACGATGGTAATGAGTACACAGACGCTATACTGAATACACCCGGCTATACATNNAGTTCTATGTGTTATGCTCCAACAACAAAGAAGAGGCCTACGCCTTTATGGATGAACATGGCATACAGGCTGAAGTATTGGTGCTGGATGGTACGGTGAGCAAAACCGCTATGCGCTCCAACCCCGGGCTGATGCTGCTGGAGCAGGGCGTGATAAAAGGCAAGTGGAGTTTCCGCGACTATCCTGATGCATCTGTTATCAGGAAGTAATAAAGTGTAACTTTAAAGTGTGCTTCGTTTTTTAAGCAAACGTATCAGGTATAGCCTGCTGGTATTGTGGGGGGTAGTTACATTGGTGTTTTTCCTCTTCAATGTACTGCCCGGCGACCCTGCAAGATTGGTGATGGGGCAACGTGCCNNGTGAACGCCACGCTTGCTGATGCATTGCCCGGTACGTTGATACTGGCGCTATCCGCCATGCTGATAGCTACGACATTTGGCATAGCGCTGGGCATAATAGCCGCCTTGAAAAAAAATACCTGGATGGATACGGCATCTGTTGCGGCGAGTGTTGCGGGTATATCCATGCCCTCTTTTTTTGCAGGGTTGATTATCGCTTATGTATTCGGCTACCTGCTGCACCACATCACCGGGTTGAATATGACCGGCAGCCTGTGGGAGTATGATACATTTGGCGGCAGGCGTTTGGCGGTGCAGAATTTGATACTGCCTGCTATTGCATTAGGTATTCGCCCGCTGGCTATTATCACCCAACTCACCCGCAGCGCCATGCTCGATGTGCTATCCCAGGACTATATACGTACCGCCTATGCCAAGGGGCTATCCACGGTGCAGGTAATATGGCGGCATGCACTACCCAACGCACTCAACCCCNNACTGGCGGAATTGCTGGCAGGTTCTTTCTTTATTGAATATATATTCGGCTGGAAGGGCATAGGTAAGATAACCGTGGATGCCCTTGATAAATTTGACTTCCCCCTGGTGATGGGCTCGGTGCTGCTCACCGCCTTTATGTTCATCATCATCAACCTGCTCACCGACGTGTTATACGCAAGGATAGACCCGAGGGTAAGATTGAGGTAAGTATGCCGGGTACACTACACGCATTTTATTACGCAACTGTATTTTTACATGAGCATAACATGTATCATGCTCAATGGGTTAGCCTCGTTTTTCCTGCTAAAATGCATACAAAACAGCTTTAACTCCAATGTTACCAAATCATTAAGTTTGGCTTATTATATTGTTAGGGTAATGTTACCGATTTAGCTTTGCACGCAAATTTTTTAAATGCGAAAGGCAAACATTATTACTCTCGGAATTGCTCTTAGCCTGGTTACAATAACAGCGAAAGCTCAAAACCCCGGCGGAACGCCTACCCCCACCACTATTGATGCACAACAAGAGGCCACACAGCCAAAACCTGAAAAAAAATGGTTCGACAGAATTAANNTGGGGCAAGGACGGTGGTTTCTTCTTCAGGCGCATACGCGTGATATTTCATGGACAGGTACACCCCCGCGTGTACTTCTATATTCAGCCTGACTTTGCCAGCTCGGTAGGTGACAACCTGCAGATAGGGCAGATAAGGGATGCTTATTTTGATGTAGGACTGGACAAGCGCAATGAGTTCAGGCTAAGGTTTGGCCAGAGTAAAATACCCTATGGCTTTGAGAACCTGCAATCGAGCCAGAACCGCCTACCGCTGGACCGTGCCGATGGTACAAACAGTGCACTGAAGAACGAACGTGACATTGGTGTTATGTTCTATTGGGCACCCAAGAAAATCAGGGAGCGTTTCAGCATGCTGGTGAAAGAAGGTTATAAAGGCTCCGGCGACTATGGCGTATTTGGCATAGGTGCTTATGCCGGGCAGACGGCCAACAGCCCTGAACTGAACAACGACCCGCACTATGCGGCACGCCTGAGCTATCCCTTTGTAATAGGCAGCCAGATAATAGAGCNNAAGGCTACTGACAGCATAGAAGTGCAGAACCTGGGCGGCGGATACGCCACGCTAAGCTATATGATACATGCCGGCAGCCAGTTGATTTATCCCTTTACCCGTATACAATACTATGAAGGCGGTAAAAAACACGAGCTGGACGCACGCAGCTATAAGGTGAACGAACTGGAGATAGGTGTTGAGTGGGAACCTATAGAGGCTTTTGAACTGGTGGTGATGTACACCATCTCATCCAGGAAATATGAAGACTTCGTGAAACAGAATAATTTCCAGCAGGGGAATTTATTAAGGGTGCAGGCACAGGTAAACTTCAGGTAAATATTACTTTTGTAAATAAATATAAACTAAAAGCGTATCCGGTATAAAGTAATTGTGATATATAAGGCAGCTAAGGTTATCAAATTATTAAGTTTAAGTAACCGGTTAGTTCAGCCTGATTAACTAAAATACTTTTGCGCCGTGTTTTTCGCACAAAAACTAAATAAATATGGGATTAGGTTCTTTTGTTAAGATGTTCATGCCCAAAGACAAGGTGTTTTATACCCTGTTTGAAGAAGTGGCCAATAACCTGAAAGAGATGTCAGGTATGTTTATCACCGCCATCAATGAAAAAGATTTTTCAAAAAGGCGTGAGTTGCTGAAGGGGCTGGAAGACTGGGAGCATAAGAACGATGAAGTGACCCATAAGATATTTATAGAGCTGGGTAGTAACTTCATTACCCCGTTTGACAGGGAAGATATACATTACCTGGCAACTGCGCTGGATGATATAGCCGACTATACATGGGGTGCTGCCAAGCGTATGATGAACTATAATATAGAAGACATCGACGCTACTACGGTAGAATTCGCCAATATTATATCTAAAGCGGTAACTGCACTGCACAAAGGCATATTTGAGCTGCGCAACATGCGCGACCTGCGTGCCATTACCGAAGTGTGCGTAAGCATCAACAGCCTGGAAAATGAAGGAGACGACCTGCTGGACAACGGTATGCTGCGCCTGTTCTCTTCCAACATTCCGCCTGTTGAGATAATAAAAATGAAAGACCTGTACCAGATGCTGGAAATAGTGACCGATAAATGTGAGGATGCCGCCAACGTTATCGAATCAATTATTATTAAATACGCATAGGTAATAACACAACAGACGAACCATTGTTATGACAGTCTTTCTGATAGTAATAATAGCACTTGCACTCATATTTGATTATATCAATGGGTTTCATGATGCTGCCAACTCGATAGCGACAGTGGTGTCAACCAAGGGGCTCACTCCCTTCCAGGCAGTGGCATGGGCCGCATTTTTCAACTTTGTGGCCTTTTTCATATTTAAGGACCATGGTGTGGCGCACACAATCGCCAAAACTGTAAAAGAAGAATTCATTACCCTGCCGGTTATCATATCCGGCCTGATAGCTGCCATATCGTGGAACTTGCTGACATGGTGGTATGGTATTCCATCCAGCTCGTCGCATACACTGATAGGTGGTTTTGCCGGTGCAGCCATAGCCCACGCAGGTTTCAACTCGGTGAACCCTGAGCCGGTTATCAAAACAGTAAGCCNNATGGCCTTTATTATTTCGCTCTGGTTTATCAACTCATTCCGAAAGGGTATAGCGCCCAAACTGGTGTCTTTAGGAGTAATGGTGGCGATGGGGATTGTCTTATCCAACGTATTGGTAACGGAAACGCCAAAGCTGCTGGGGTTGAAAACAACCACTGAAGATGTAACAACAGGGGTAGGTATCAAGGATGTAGGTTTCAAGTCTCCCGCTTACCACATGAAGGTGAAAAAGGGAGATGTGATAACTGCAGTGGGCGATATACCGGTAAATGAATCTAAAGAACTGGGTAATGCCTTCGATAACTTTCATAACGGAGATGCCGTTACGCTGCACATACTGCGTGATGAGGAGCCGATTGTAGTAGAATCTGTTTATGACATGGGGCACAGCAGCAGGTTTTGGCTGGGTGTATTCTACGGCCACAACTTCAAGTGGATACTGATGGCGCTGGTGCTGTTCATTATGAGTACATTCACCCTCTTCCTCAGCAGCCTGAACGTGGCTAAGTCGCAGGTATGGTTTAAGCGTATGCAGCTGGTTTCTTCGGCAGTGTTCAGCATAGGCCATGGTGGTAACGACGCACAGAAAGTAATGGGTATCATAACCGCAGCATTGATTACAGGTGGCCAGATAGAATCATTTGAGCAGATGCCTGTATGGGTACCGCTGGCTTGTTACTCGGCCATAGCATTGGGTACACTTAGCGGCGGCTGGAAGATCATCAAAACCATGGGTACACGCATTACTAAGGTGACACCATTTGAGGGTGTGGCTGCGGAAACTGCAGGTGCGGTAACACTCTTCCTGACGGAGAACCTGAAAATACCTGTGAGTACAACGCATACTATTACAGGAGCCATCATAGGTGTGGGCGCTACCAAACGCCTGTCGGCTGTACGCTGGGGGGTAACTATCAACCTGCTGTGGGCATGGATACTGACCATACCTGTAAGCGCATTGGCTGCCGGTTTGATATATTTTATTTTCAACATGTTCATGTAAGGCAGCACCTTAACAGACATTTAATTGATTAAAGCGCCGTAGAACGGCGCTTTTTCTGTATATTTGATGTTGCTTTTTTCAAAACTGCAGGCCTTTTAATGTCATTACCACCATTATTAAGACACGTATATAACCACGGCACTGAAGAAGTAATACGCAGAGGTAAGAAGATATTTTTTACCTCGGGCGTGCAGATGCTGGACGTAGACCACCTGTTGGAACAGGTGCGTTTTCGTGTGCGTAATGATGTGTACCAGAACTACTACACCGTTACCATTAATAAATACATGGACAACGAGCACCTGTCTGTCAGGTGCCAGTGCCCGTACAACCTGGGAGAAATATGCAGGCATGAAGTAGCGGCGCTGTTCCAGTTGAATGATTTGTTGCAGAGCGGTTTTTTTGAGAATACGGATATCAGCTACGACCAGAAACATACCTCTATACGTATGCGCCAGGTAAATACACAGATGATACGCGTATTCACCTCGGCGGAGATAATGGACCGTGCGCAGGAAATGGCGAATAAGACGACAGCCATCATCACATCGAAAAAGAATGATACGGTAGAAGCCGAGGTGCCCGATGGCGATATGACCTATAAAGTCATCATACGCAGGAACGAGGAGCGATATTTCGATACATCATGCGGATGCGATGAAAAAACCTACCCGCTGTGCCTGCACAAGACAACGGTATTCCTGCAGATATTGCGCGCCTACGGCCACCAGTATTTCCAGGGACTGCAGGATTGGGATGTGCAGAAAAACAAATTGCTGAGCCTGTATGGCTATAGCCTGGATGATGACCTGAACGGGAAATTTGAATTTACATACGAGAACAATAAACCGTTTCTGAGGGTACTGGACCCGACAATAAAAAAAGTAACAGCACCTGCCGCTACAACCAAACAGGAAGTAGCGGAAGAAGCAGTTGCGGAACCAGTAACTGCGCACACGCATGAGCAGGCGAGGCTTGGGATAGTACTAGATACCGGCGTACCNNAAGCGGTATAACAGGAGAAGAAGAGGAGAAGGGCTTCATCAACGGCATAGAAGTGCTGGAACTGCAGCAATACATCAACGCGCATAAATACAGGAATGACGAGCGTGAACTGATACCGGTGACGAGAAAGTTTCACCCGGTAGAGGTGATGAAATATATCAGGAAAAACCTGCCCTTTGGTGATCTGTACGATGACTACAGGCAAGTGCTGAAAGACGTGCCCGCCGAGGAAGTGAAGCATGAAGTATGGGAATACCTGCTGCCCAAATATCACCGCCTGCTGGACAGGTATGCCACGCACCCCTTGTGTTTTATCAACCGCGACAATAAGAATATATCGTCCAAGTCTATAGAGGCTATAGAGTTCACAGGGAGGAAAGTACACCCGCAGCTGAGCGTGAATAAAAAAGATGATGGTTACGCGGTAGAGTTATCATGGAATATAGATGAAACCTACCTGCCATATAATGAAGTGAAGTTGCTGAATAACGCCCTGGTAGAACACGACTTTAAAATATACGCCATAGGCAATATTGCAGAAGTGCGTTTGTTGGAAGAGTTCATGCCCGATGGAGAAATACACATCAGCAACGAAGACTGGCCGGTATTCCTGCAAGATAAAGTAATGCAATGGAGCAGGCAGGTGCACGTAGTCTTTGACGAGGCGGTAACTGAAAGAATAGAAAAAATAAAACCCGCATACAGGCTGTACCTGCGCGAACGTGAAATGATGCTGGTGCTGAAGCCGGTATTTGCTTACGGGGATATAGAAATAGAGTGGGGCTTTTTTGGTGATGTGATAGAGCCCAAAGACGGCGTTGTGAAAATAATACGCCGCAACGAGGAAGCTGAAAATGAATATATACAGATGCTGCGCAACCTGCATAGTGATATGCAGCAGAACCTGCGCGAGCATTTTATGTATATACCCGCCTCATCGGTACTGGCGCAAAACTGGTTTTTCCGTTTTGTAGAGGAGATGAAGGAATGGGACGTGGAGCTGTTTGGCATGGAGCAGTTGAAGAACCTGCGTGTGAATGTAAATAAGCCAAAGACACGCATAACCGTGAGTAGCGGTATTGACTGGTTTGATACGTCGGTGGAGTTGGTATTCGGCGACCAGGCTGTTACCATTACTGATGTAAAAAACGCCATCAGTCAGAAACAGAATTTCATAAAGCTGGGTGACGGCTCGATTGGCCTGCTGCCCGAAGAGTGGCTGAAGAAATATGCCCTGCTTATAAAGATGGGTGAGGAGAGCGGAGGCAAACTCAGGTTGAAGAAATTCCACTTCAGCGTGCTGGATGAAATGCTGGAAGAACTGGACGAAGATGCGATGGTAGAGGAGCTGGAGCAGAAGAAAGAGAAGCTATCGCATATAATAGATAACGACTTCAGTGAGTTGCGCCCGCCCAGTGGGTTGAAAGCAGAACTGCGCCCTTACCAACTGGCAGGTTTTCAATGGCTGGTGTTCCTGAACGAAGCAGGGTGGGGTGGCATATTGGCGGACGATATGGGTCTTGGTAAGACGGTACAGGCATTGGCATTTTTCCTACATTACAAGCGGTCGCATGAAGATGCAAAGTACCTGGTGGTATGCCCTACCACGCTGATATACAATTGGGAGAACGAGATAAAGAAATTCGCACCAGAGCTGACTTATACAATACATCACGGCCCTAAGCGCACTATCAGTCCGTCGGAGTTTGAACCATATGATATTATTATAACTACCTACGGCACCATGCGTAGCGATATCAAAATGCTGAAAGATATTGAGTTTGATTACGCATTGCTGGATGAATCGCAGTCGATTAAAAACCCGCAATCGCAGGTGGCTAAGGCATCGCTGCTGCTGAATACAAAGAACAGGCTGGCACTGAGTGGTACGCCTGTGCANNATTTGACCTGTACGCACAGATGAACTTCCTGAACCCCGGTATACTGGGCAGCAGGGAATTCTTTATGAATGAATTCGCAACGCCGATAGATAAATTCCAGGAGCGCGAGATAGTTGACCAGTTGAAGAAACTCACCTATCCTTTTCTGCTGCGCCGCACCAAAGAACAGGTGGCCAAAGACCTGCCTGAAAAAACAGAAACACTGTTGTTTTGCGAAATGGGCGATGACCAGCGCAAAATATACGAGCAATACAGGAATATGTACCAGTCGCAAATACTGGGTATGATAGAGCAGCAGGGTATACAAAAAGCGCAGATGCACATATTGCAGGGCCTTACCAAGCTGCGCCAGATATGCGACTCGCCGGCAATACTGAATGAAGAAGACCGCCACCCCAACCACTCTGTAAAACTGGAAGAACTTTCGCGCGAGATAACGGAGAATACAGGCAAGCACAAAGTGTTGATATTCTCGCAGTTCCTGGGTATGCTCAGTCTTATCAGGCAGGAGCTGGACAAACAGAAGATACCATATGTGTATTTCGATGGCAGTACATCGGCCACAGAACGCGAGCGGGCGATACAGAAGTTTCAGAACGATGAAGACTGCCGCGTGTTCCTCATATCATTAAAAGCGGGTGGTATAGGTTTGAACCTGACTGCAGCTGACTATGTATATATTGTTGACCCCTGGTGGAACCCGGCTGTCGAAAACCAGGCTANNGCAGCACAACTCCGGCCGAACGGGAACGGGCCATCCAGAATTTCCAGCAAAATGATGATTGCAGGGTATTCCTTATTTCATTAAAAGCGGGCGGCGTGGGATTAAACCTTACCGCAGCGGATTATGTGTATATCGTTGACCCCTGGTGGAACCCTGCCGTAGAACAGCAAGCCATAGACCGTACGCACCGTATAGGGCAAACGAAAAATATCTTCGCTTACAGGCTGATATGTAAGGAAACGATAGAGGAGAAGATGCTGATATTGCAGGAGCGCAAACGCGCACTGGCCAGCGACCTGGTATCTGAAGACAACGCATTCCTGAAGAAGTTGACCAAAGAGGATATAGCCTACCTGTTCAGTTAATACATTCTTATTTACGCAAGTGCAATATCACCGGCAGGTGGTCGCTGTAGCCATTGTTCCAATGATAGCCTTTGAATGAACGCAGGGGATATGCATCTTCAAAACCTTTGTTCCGGATAAAGGCAGCGTCAAATATTTCGGCTTTGTCGTACCGCCAGCCACCTCCTTGCAGAAAAGCTTTGGAGATAATCACCTGGTCGAAATGGTCCCATCTCCTGTTGTACACCGATGTGCCTTTGCCCTGGTTGTAATACACTGTCCAGGGGTTGTATAGTTTGGCATTTTTATCATTTTGAGCACCTAATACCTTGCTGATACTTTCGTCATTGGGGTTATCGTTCATATCCCCCATTACTATTACTTTAGCATTGGGGTTGGCTGCAAGTATGCTGCGGATATTTTTCTCAACAATAATTGCAGCCGCTCTTCGCTTCGGTATAGATTCTTTCATGCCCTCACCCCTGGATGGCCAGTGGTTGACATGTACATGTACCGTGTCATCGTTCAGCAAACCTTTTACATACAGTATGTCACGGGTTACCAATCCTTTCATGCGTATGGGGATGGCCTCGGTATGTAACACTTTAAAGCGGGTGGGGTCATACAATAAGGCTACATCTATACCGCGTGGGTCAGGGCTGTTGTACCATGCGTATTTATAGTTATGTTTTTTCAATTCAGGCTGTGCGGTTAAATCTTTAAGTACCGTGATGTTTTCTATTTCNNTAGCGATATTGTGCAGCTTCTGTTGATACACTTTATTGGTATAACGATAACGGCCGGTGGGTGTAAATTCGTCGTCCTTAGTTGCAGGGTCGTCCACCGTGTCAAAGAGGTTTTCTACATTGTAGAACGCAACAGCGCAATGTTGTTTGTTTTCCTGCGCAGCGCAACTCGTCAGCACAAGCAACAGCAATAATAGCAGCTCTGTTTTCTTCATTATACCGACAGTACCTTTATCATTTCTATCATGTCTTCGTTCATCCTGCTGTGTTGCTTAACTACTTCTTCAAATGGTGTGAATACTACTTTATCATTGATGATACCCGCCATCATCTGCGTTTTGCCTTCCAGCAGTGCGTTGACGGATGCATAACCTAACCTGCTTGCAAGCACCCTGTCGGCATAGGTGGGATTGCCGCCGCGCTGTATATGCCCCAGCACACAGCTGCGCACGTCTTTTTCCGGGAAACGTTCCTGTATCACTTTCTGAAAATCTTCCGCTTTGCCATAGTCGTCGCCCTCAGCTACTACCAGTATGTGTACTGTTTTTTTGCGGCGCTCGTCGTGTCCTATGCGGTCCAGCACCTCGTTAATATTCGTAGTGGTTTCGGGAATGAGTATATCTTCCGCGCCACATGCCAGTCCGCTGTTGAGCGCTATATAGCCTGCGTCGCGCCCCATTACTTCTACTAAAAAAAGCCTGTCGTGCGCTTCGGCAGTATCCCTTATTTTATCAATCGCTTCTACAGCTGTATTTACAGCCGTGTCGTAGCCGATGGTATAATCTGTGCCTGCCAGGTCTTTATCGATAGTGCCGGGCATACCGATAGCAGGGATGGTGTATTGTTTAAAAAATGCGTTCGCGCCTTTGAATGTGCCGTCGCCGCCGATGAGTATCAGCCCCTCTATACCATGCGCCTGCAATTCTTCGTAGGCACGTTTCATGCCCTCATTTGTCATGAATTCTTTGCTGCGTGCTGTTTTGAGTATCGTGCCGCCACGTTGTATGATGTTGGATACATCGGTTGTTTGCATGCGGTATATATCGCCCTCTATCATGCCCTGGTAGCCACGGCGTATGCCGTATATCTCTACATCGTGATAAATAGCTGTGCGCACTGCGGCACGTATGGCGGCGTTCATGCCCGGACTATCACCACCCGATGTCATGATGCCTATTTTGGTAATCTTTTTCATGCTACGCTAAGTTAATACCTTAATATGGTAATAAGATAACAGGTTAACAGGACAATCAGTTAATAGCTGTATGTAAAACAATTGATCTTATATTTATGTCATGGGTTGCAATCTGAGTATAATAGGGGAACACCTGGATGTAGACGCACTTGAAACAAAATTGGGACTGCCGGGTTTTCGTAAAAATTATAAAGGCGTCCCGAGATATAGAACCAACCCGGAAAAGGAGGAATTACCTTATTCCTACATGTCTACTGCTATAAGTGACGCAGGTTTTGATGATCTAGAGCAACAGGTTAAAGATGTAATATCATACCTGATGCAGCATTTCGATACACTGAAATTAGTGAGTGGAGTGAAAGAAGTGCAATATTTTAATCTTGATTTTGGTGTGGATTATGCCGACAAATTTTACCAGAGCATGTACATGCCACCCAAATTAGTTCGTTTGGCAGGTGAATTGGGAATGTCTATTGAAGTGAGTTTATATACAAGCGAGCGTTAATTGATGTACTAATTTTCAAAGTATAGATGTCCTAATCCGCCGCCTCATACTTCTTCACAAAGAGTTCCAGGCCGGGTTTGTCTTCTGTTATGTAGGCTGTCTTTTCGCCAAATAGGTTGATAATATGGTCGTCGCGCAGGCGCTGCGAGAGCGTGGCGCGTGCTATATATATGCCGGGTTTTACATCGCTGGCTACAAAGGTGGTCATGTCTTCACTTACCTTTTTGGCGGGTATGATGTCTTTCCCGTTTACATTGTGCAGTGTTACTATCGCCTTGCTGAAACCCAGCCGGTTCAACTGGTTGCGCTCTTCGTCAAACAATCCGCTGAGGTCCAGTTTCAAGTCTATATCCACCTCACTTATCTCGTTATCCTCGTTCAGCAGGCTGCGTTTTTGTTCGGGTACCGCTTCGGGGGTATAAGCAGTAGCCTGGACGGGTAATTCGTCGGTTGCTGTCTCTTCCTGTTCCTCCTGCTGTGTATCGTCGGACACAGCGGTGGCTTGTTGCGCTTCATAGGCTTCGGGCTGCAGTACGGGTGCTGCTGTGGCAGGCATGACAACAGGTATATAGCTATTTGCAGGTACATAATTGCCCCGCAACCTGTCCATCAGTTCCATTACCGAACCTGAATAGAAGCCAAGTAAAAAACCAAATATGATAATCAGTTCACTCGCCTCTACATGCAATGTAGCATCACCCTTCAGGTAGCTGTACACCAGCACCAGTATCACTGCAGCAAAGGGTGCGTACAGCAGCCTTGCCGACTGGTAAATGATAACACGGAAACTGATACCGTTTTNNCGAAAAACAGCAGGCTGCACAACACACCAAATATCACCCAAGACACGACCTCGGCATACAGCAACTTGCCCGATAGCCAGAAGAATGACCTGAGCCTCAGCCTGTAGTCGGCCAGAAAGATACCTGTTTCGCGAGGGGTGAAGGTGCTGATATACTGCTGTATAGTAGCCATTTGCTTAGGGTCTATCTCTTCGCTATACTGGCTGCTGATGTATATCATGGCTTTCTTCACACGCTCTTTCTGCTCTGTTTCAGCATCCATTGTGCTGATGCTGTTATGCTCGGGGAAAGTGGCGATGTATGGCTNNGTATGAGGATGATGGCCGGGATTGCGCTACGGGTGCTACCAGTATACTGTTAATATGACGGATATCGGCTGAGGAGAAACGCGCATGTTCGTATCCGGGTATACCCAGACCGCTGTGGCTGAGCATGTACACTGCTGCCCACGCCAGTAATACTGCCCCGTACAACAGGAACCAATGCCTGGCTGTCCACTTGTTTGTTTTTGTAGTACCCCGGCCGTAATGGCCGGACACACCGGTTGTCATGCTCGTTCTTTATGAGATAAATTAACTTATCTCCCTGCTCTCTCTATATGGCATCCGGCTGTTAGCAGGTATGCATTGCCTGTACAGGCGTTTAATTATGGTGTGAAGATAGATTTTTCCCCTGTTTCAGGCAAATGTACTGCTGCCGCAACAGGGCTGAATTTTGTAAATAATTCGTTAACGACTGATGTTTATAACCTGTGCATTTCATTGTAAGCTAACATTCCCGTAATGATTTCATAATAATTTTCTGCATATCTTTAGTATAACTAATAACTAATCAATATGATATGGCGAACCTTTAAAGGAGAACCGATTAAGCTGCCGGTGAAGCAGGCGGTTGAAAATGCTATTATCAGGGAGACGAATGCAGGCTATAAGCTGAAGGTTTGCATTGGTACTGACTCGCAGGTATATGGCAAAGAAACCGAGTTTGCAACGGTCATCGTCTTCCTGCGCGAAAAGCATGGCGGGTTTATGTTCATCAACAACGACAAGACCACTACGCGGTTCAGTATCAAAGAACGCATGCTGGTAGAAGTGGCCAAGAGCATAGAAATAGCCTATGAGCTGTGCAACCTGTTCACTCAATACGATGTGGATATGGAGGTACATGCTGACATCAACACCAACCCACAGTTTAAAAGCAACGAGGCCTTGCGCGAGGCCATGGGCTATATACTGGGTATGGGCTTCGCCTTCAAGGCCAAACCCGAAGCTTTTGCCAGCAGTAGCTGTGCCAACAAGTGCGTGAACTGATATCAGTCCGCTAGTTTCCATCCTCTTTTTTTGATGATCGCATCATCAACGGGCATCCTTCCCCCAAAAAAACATCCCGGGTCCATTCATTTTCCCATTCGTATTCCTTGCGATTAAAGAGCTTCATTAATAGTAGTTTAAGCATCTTTAAGTGTTTATTTATGAGTAAAAATCGCTACATTTACTATCAGTCCTACGACTGACCGGAAACGTATGAAAATAAATTACAGGTACCTGGCAGCTATTATCGGCTTCCTTGTTCCATTGTGCGCAATGGGGCATGAGGGAGATTTCAGGCCCATTGAATTTGTAAAGAATGCAGGGCAGTGGGAAGGCGATTTTTTGTATAAAGCAACAACCTCCAACGGCGATATTTACTTTGAANNAAAAAGGCGCTTTCAATATTGTTTTGGGGCATAAAGGCAATATTGATAAAATCAGAAGGCATAAGGCCGGGCATGATACTAAAGAAACTTTCTACTTCCACAGGTACCGGATGGTGTTTGAGAATGCTAATAGTAATACGGATGTATTACTGGATAAGCAGCTGCCTCATTATTATAACTACTTCGTAGGAAATGATCCGCAAAAATGGAAAACAGACCTGCATCCCGGTACCGTTTTAGATTATAAGAATATTTACAATAATATTGACCTGCATGTGTCATCAGAGACGGGCAAAATAAAATATGATTTTATCATTCATCCCGGTGGCCGTCCAGACGACATCAGCATAACATATGATGGCGTACAGGAAATAAAAATTGAAAAGGGAAGATTGCTGCTGTACACCTCCGTGGGTGTAGCAGAAGAGATGGAACCTTTTGCTTATCAATATATCAACGGGGAAAGAAAGGAAGTAAAATGTAAATACACCATCAAGGGTAATAAGGTGAGCTACAATTTACCCAATGGTTACGATTTATCTGCCCCACTGGTTATAGATCCAACAATTGTATTTGCCACTTTTTCGGGTTCCGATTATGATAACTGGGGTTTTACTGCCACATACGATGCACAGGGTAACTTTTATGCAGGAGGCATAACCAGTAGTAGCCAGGGTGGCATGAGGTTCAACTATACAACGGGGGCATATGATACTACATTTGGCGGTGGCAGCACCTCAACCGGCAGCAAGTATCCTTGCGATATGACGATTGCCAAATTCAGCAGCAACGGTGCTGCATTACTGTATGCTACATACCTTGGCGGTACCGATAATGAACAACCTCACAGCCTTGTGGTAGACAACAGCGGTAACCTTGTAATTTGTGGTAGGGCTTATTCTTCCAATTATCCCACTACCGCGGGGGCATTCGACCAAAGTCATAACGGAGGCGGCGATATTGTTGTAAGTAAGCTTAATGCCACGGGTAACAATCTGCTTGCTTCGACATTTATAGGAGGATCAGGTGATGACGTAGTGAACTTTAATGCAGAAGAGTTTGTTGCCGGTGGCTTGAAGCATAACTATGGGGATGATGCTCGCAGTGAAGTAATTGTAGATAACGCCGGCAATATTTATATCGCCGGTTGTACAAAATCAACAAATTTTCCTGTTACCGGCAATGCATACCAGGCAACTTTGTCAGGCGGTGCGGGCCAGGATGCAGTTATTGTAAAAATCAATCCTGGGCTTACATCTCTTATCTGGAGTACGTATTTAGGAGGTAGTTCGGNNCAATAGCCAAAGTCAACTATATGTAGCCGGCGGAACTATGAGTAATAACTTCCCCAGCACTGCGGGCACCTTATGGCCGAGTTATAATGGCGGTACTGATGGTTTTGTTCTGCGGTTTCAAAATGGTGGAACGTACGCCTTGCAGCGGGGTACATTCATAGGGAATAGCAACTATGACCAGTGTTACGGCGTACAAGTAGACGGAAGTAACAATGTGTATATAATGGGGCAAACCCTGGGAGGTAGTTTCCCTGTAACAGCAGGTGTGTATTCAGTCGCAAGTTCCAGTCAATTTGTAATGAAGTTGGATAACTCATTNNCTTCTACCGTTTATGGATCGGGACAATCAAGCGTTACTAACATTTCTCCGGTGGCTTTTCTGGTGGATACTTGCGGCAATGTATATATATCGGGCTGGGGTGGCGATATATATACCTCCAGCGGTACTACGCCCCCTGCAGGCATAGGTAATACCCAAAATATGCCTATCAACGGCGCTGCCGGTCCTGCCGCACAAGCCAGCACCGATGGTAAAGATTTCTATTTTATAGTGTTCTCACCCAATTTTCAGAACCTTCTTTATGCTACTTACCAGGGTGGTACATCAAGTGTACCGGAACACGTGGATGGAGGAACAAGCCGTTTTGATAAAAACGGGGCAGTATATCAGGCGATATGCGGAGGTTGCGGGGGAAGCTCTAACTTTCCTATTACTGGTGGTGTGTATAGTCCGCAGAACCAAAGTGACAATTGTAATCTAATAGCGTTGAAAATCGCGTTCAATCTTGGTTCTGTTGAGGCAGTAGCCGGCGTGTTGCCTGCTACATCTGTTTGCCTGGGCGAACCGTTTAATTTTTCCTCCGCCAGTTCATCCAATGCTACCAATTTTCAATGGGATTTCGGGGATGGTAATACCAGTACAAATCCTAACCCCACTTATACATATAATACAGGTGGCACCTACCAGGTAAGGTTGATAGCTTTGAACCCCAATGCCTGCAAAACCAGTGATACGGCTTATATCACTGTGCGTATAGACACCAATTCTATCAATGCAGACTTTGATGTGGTACAAACAGACAGTTGTAAACCATTCAGGGCTACATTTACCAACAAGTCAAAGTCTGGTGGCAGTACTACTCATACATGGTTGTTCGGAGACGGAAAATCATTTAATGGCCAGAATCCGGGCTCGCATGAATATGCTGACACGGGTACATATACCATCACGCTTATATTGAATGACCCAACTGCCTGCAATCCCAACGATACCATACAAAAGACTATCAGCTTCAATACATTGTATGTAGAGGCTAAGTTTGAAGGCCCTCCCGTAGTATGTGAAAAAACAGGTGCCCAATTCACCAACCGTTCCTCTAACGGGCTTACATTCCTGTGGAAGTTCGGAGACGGCAGGACATCAACCGAAAGTAATCCGAAGCATATCTATGATACGGTAGGTAAATATATCATAACCATGTATGCCTACAATCCCGGCACTTGCAATGGTGTGGACTCATTGACCGACACTATAACGGTGGAAGGTACACCTGTAGCTAACTTCAGGCACGACCCGATAATACCTGTTACTAACGAGCCGATTAATTTTACCAATCTTTCGCTGCGTGCTACATCTTGGGTGTGGGATTTTGGTGACAATACTTTCACAACGCTGGAAACGCCCGAGCCTAAGTATTACAGGCGTACAGGCACTTACAGGGTATGCCTGCAGGCTTTGAATAAAGTAGGCTGCGCTGATACCATATGTAAGTATGTAGATGCGGATGTATATCCGTTAGCTGATTTGCCCAAATCATTCAGTCCAAACGGAGATGGAGAAAATGATATACTTTATGTGCGCGGTGCGGGTATAGAAGCCATAGACTTGAAAATATATAACCGCTGGGGGGAGATGGTATTTGAATCGACCGACATAACTATAGGCTGGGACGGAACGTACAAAGGCGGAGAAGCCCCGATAGAAGCATATGGATATGTATTGAACGTAACCTTTGTAGACGGAACAACATTTTATAAAAAGGGTAATGTAACCTTGTTAAGATAGCATCATGCGTATACAACGCTTATATACATACCTGGCGATTGCCGCTGCTGTGATTTTAACACAACAGCAGGATGTATCTGCGCAGGGTATGCACTTCTCTCAATATTACAACGCCCCTATGCTGCTGAACCCTGCCAACACTGCTTTAATGAGTGATGCGGATTTCAGGTTGGGGGCCAACTACCGCACGCAATGGGCGGGTCTGCCCGTACCTTTCAATACATTTTCCGGTTTTGCCGATTTCCAGATGTTGCGTAACCGAAACCTGACTAACTGGCTGGGGCTGGGCCTTGCCATGTTCAACGATAAGGCAGGCGACGGCCAGTTATCACTCGGCAGGTACGAAGGTTTTGTAGCATATCATATCCAAACGGGCAACTTCAGTATGTTTTCTGTAGGATTTTCCGGTGCATTTGTACAACGGAGTGTAGATTTCTCAAAACTGACCTTTGACCGCCAATGGGACGGTTTTAAATTTGACGGGACTGCCCCCAATGGGGAAACAGGTTGGAAGGCCGAATCGTCTTTTATTGATGTAGGTGCAGGTGTTAACTATGCATATTATCCCAGCGAATTCACATACATTAAGCTGGGTTTGGGTGTGTCACATGTCAATCGGCCCAGGGAGTCGTTTTACCAGATGGACAATAAAGTACAGATAAGGCCAACTGCCAATCTGGACGCCATATTTGTTACAGCATCAATGTTCACCCTCAACCCCTCGGTATACTATACACGTCAGGGCTCGGCACAGGAAATTACTTATGGCCTGCAGGCTAAAGCCTTTATCAGCGAGGATAATGCCGGCAACCCGACTAACGTAATATTCGGTGTCTACCACAGGTATGGGGATGCTGTGATACCCGTGCTGGGCTTTCAGTGGGCTGGGGTTAAATTCGTATCTTCATACGATATCACTCTTTCCGGTTTATCGGACCATGTGAAGTATAACGGAGCACTGGAGCTGGCTTTGATATACGAGGGCATGTACACCGGCGACCGCGATAAGATGAATTGCCCCCGCTTTTAACAAAAAATTACCTGATAAATAAATTACAGGTTATTACTTTTGAGACATATATATATGGCAGATATGGAAAATGAAAAATATAAAGTGCTGTTGGTAGAAGATGATACCAACTTCGGACAAGTACTGAAAAACTACCTTGAACTGAACGACTTCGTAGTAGAACTGGCACGCGATGGCATACTGGGCCTTGCAGCCTTCCGCCGCGAGAAGTTTGATATATTGGTGCTGGACGTGATGATGCCCAATATGGACGGAACACAATTGTGCCGAAAAATAAAATCGAATATAAAAACCAGCCACATTCATGTGATATTATTAACCGCCAAAAGCGATATCACCAGCAAAATGGAAGGTTATGAAACAGGAGCCGACTCCTACCTTACAAAACCGTTTTTACCTCAACACCTGATCCAGGTTATAAAAAACCTGTTAAACACACGACAGCATATAAAAGCGTACTACACCTCTACTCAAGAAAACCGGCAAGAACCACTTGGAATTCACCCACGCGACAAGCAATTTATTGCCAATGCAATCGCCCTGATTGAGAAGAATATCGACGACGATGGTTTTAATGTTGAGACACTGGGAAATGAGCTGGGGCTTAGCCGGACGCATTTGTTTCGGAAATTTAAATCCCTTACCGGTACTGCCCCCAACGACTTTATAAGACAAATCAGGCTAAAAAGAGCCGCTCAACTGCTAAAAGAAAGACAGTATACCATTTCAGAAATAGCTTACATGGTTGGGTTTAAGATTCCGGCCAATTTCTCTACGTCGTTTAAAGCCTATTATGGAGTAACTCCTAAAAAGTTCATGGAAAAGGAATGATCAAAAAAGAAACGGTACTTTACTTTCACCTTTGTGAGACAAAAGTTCAAGTGCAAGAATAAGCTGCAAGCCGCTAGCCACAAGCTGCAAGTCATTGGCAATTGAAGATTGATTATTGGAAATTCAATCCCTTCCTCACTGAGCACTGAGACTGCCAACTGCGACTGAATACTGATCACTGTTTACTCAATCCTTCATCCCCTCTGTCCTTCAATCCCTGAATACTGAGACTGCAAACTGCGACTGACACACCGAACTACAAGCCATTGCTAAATTGTAAAATGGTTAAATTGTAGAGGGCACGGGGCAAAGGTCAGGAGCGCAACTCTGAACTTTGAACCCTGAACTTTAAACTCTAAACACTGCGCCTGCAGCACCCCCTACGTCATTCCGGCGTCGAAGCCTCCGGAATTCCTCGTCCCCCTAAAATGGGGACAAATGGGAAGCGCTGTGAGCTGGGCTAAATTGTCAAATTGGAAAACNNTGACTCCAGTAGTTCGAGGTGTGTAACAAACGATGAAAAGATCAGCACCTTGTGTTTTTCGGCAACCAGGTTCTGCAGCATCCGAAAGATCTCGTCGAACTTACCCGAACTTTCACCCGCATCCTTCTCCAGCAGCGACGGGTGATTGGCCAGTTGCCGCAAACGCGTCAATCCCTGCAATACCACAAACTGCGACTTGTTCATCCCCTCTTTTTCGATGGCGGAGAGGATCGTATTTCGGATGATTGATTTTTCCTTGT
>DINJ01000144.1:0-45589 GCA_002423665.1 Bacteroidetes bacterium UBA5543
GCAACCCCTTGTTGGAGCTGCTGGCAAAACAAACAGCCGCTAGTGGCAGGGTGTTGGTAATGATACAGTTGAATGGAGGAAACGATGGTTTAAATACCTTGATTCCGCTTGATCAATATAGCCAGTTGTCAAATGCACGCAGCAACATACTGATACCGCAAAACAAAGTATTGGCTTTAGCTAATACAAATGTTACTGGCTTGCATCCTGCTATGACGGGGGGAAGGGATGNNGGTAAGGGATATGTTTGACAATGGTTATGTAAACATAATACAGGGCGTGGGTTATCCCGATCCAAATTTCTCACATTTCAGGGCAACGGATATTTGGATGTCAGGTTCTGACGAAAATCAATACATTAATACAGGATGGCTGGGAAGGCATTTAGATGAAGAATACCCGGGTTATCCCGCAGGGTATCCAAATACAAATATGCCGGATCCTCTGGCTATTCAAATAGGGTCGGGTATATCAAACCTATTGCAGGGTGCTGATGCCAACCTTGGTATGGCTATAGCCAGCCTCGATAGTTTTTACAATATCATCAATGGTACAGTCGACCCCGCGCCAAATACGCCGGCCGGCCACGAGCTTACTTTTATCAGGTATATAAAACAGCAAACTGAAGTATATACTAATGTAATAAAAGCCGCTGCAGGCAGTGCGAATAATGTTTCAACTAAATGGCCGACAACCGGCAACAGGCTGGCCGATCAGTTAAAGATAGTTTCCAGGTTGATTGCCGGAGGATTAAAGACCCCTGTGTACGTCGTAAGCATTGGCGGCTTCGATACTCACTCGCAACAAACTGACAGCACAGATACTACTATTGGCAACCATGCTAATCTGCTTCAGGATATTTCTGAAGCAGTAGAGGCATTCTTCGACGAAGCTAAAATGCTGAACTATGACGATAGAGTGGCAGCCATGACATTCTCTGAATTTGGCAGAAGGATAAAGTCAAATGCCAGCGGGGGTACCGACCACGGTACAACAGCCCCGGTATTCGTCTTCAGCAAGCATGTAAATCCGGGCATAATAGGCGCCAACCCCAGACTACCTGCAAATGCCGCAGTGGGGGACAACCTGCCATTGCTTAATGATTACCGTACCATATACTCGGCAGTGCTGGCTGATTGGTTCCAGATAGATACGCAAACAATGGATAAAGTGCTGATGAAACATTATAATGTTTTGCCCGTATTCCAAAAAACTAATAACCTGGATGAAACTACTATATCAGGCAGGGACGAAATACTCGGGCAGAACTACCCCAATCCGTTCTCACGCAATACTACAATCAGTTTCGGTTCAGATGGTGGTACTGTAGCTATACAGATGTTTGACGTCAACGGCAGACTGGTTAAAAATATTCTGCCGGAAAGGCAAATGGACAGGGGTAAGCACCAGATTACAATTGAACGCGGCGACTTGCCACCAGGCCAATATTTCTATAGGCTTACAAATGGCAAAAATCAAAGTACTAAGCGGCTGACTGTACTGGACTAAGCTACCAGTCTTTACGCCTCATTTGTTTTTTAAGAGATTCGCGGCGCTTGGTTTCCAGGCGCCGTTCTTTTATTACAGCCGGTATTTTGGTAGGCCTGCGTTTTTTAGGACGTATCAGGGCTTTCTCTACCAGCTGCATCATTTTCTTCAGGGCTATTTCTTTGTTCTCCAGCTGAGAGCGTGTTTCACTTGACTTTACTATCAGGTAACATTCTTTATTAATACGGTTCATCAGTTTACTGATGATGAGTATCTTTTCTTCAGGTGAAAAGAATTGCGACTGGTCTACACACCACCAAGCTTCTACAGCAGTTTCCACTTTGTTTACATTTTGCCCGCCCTTGCCACCGCTTCGCGATGTCTTATAGCTTACCTCTGTACTGAAATCTTTCATCTTCCTCTATATAGGTTTCCTATCAGTGAGCAAATTTTATACCAATTCCACATTAATACTCCTCGCTATCCTCTTCATTGCCAAAGTCAATGTTCAGCATTCCACCCAGTATATCGCTGAAATTATATCCACCTGCGTCTACACCTTTCTTGCTGATGAGTGAATACTCAGCAAGTCCGTGGAGGAGAAACTCCATGAGCAGCGCGGCTTGTGTGTCGTCAGCCTTTGGGTAGTATTGTTTTACCACACTGTACAGTCCATCCACTTTATACAGGCTGTTTCGGTACGTGTCTTCCGATGCATCAACAGGTATTAATAAATTATTACCTTTCCCAAACCAGTCAATGACAGGCTGGTATGGGTTNNAATGTTTGCGGGTCGGGGAAATACTGTGCGAACAAACTGCGTATGGCTTTGCCCAGCAGGCTATAGGCAACATTTGCCGGCCCTTCCTGCTCACCTTCATATACCAGCTCTATCTTGCCGGTAATAGCAGGTATAACACCTGTAAAATCAGATATCCGTACCTGCGTAGTTTCACTGCCACGCATCAATGCCCTGCGCTCGGCGGTACTTACCAGATTTTCGTATGCTGATATGGTTAGCCTGGCAGACACACCGCTTTTCTGGTCTACATACTCGCTTTTGCGTGCTTCCATAGCTATTTGCTCTACCAATAGTTTGCACATATCGGGGACCGATACCACTGTTTGCTGCTCATCTGTTATATGTGCTTCCTGTTCAGTTATTGCTTTGGATATTTCTATCGTTTTGGGGTAGTGGGTTACTATCTGGCTTTCTATACGGTCTTTAAGCGGCGTTACGATACTGCCCCTGTTGGTATAATCCTCAGGGTTGGCGGTAAATACGAATAATATATCCAGCGGCATACGCAGTTTGAAGCCCCGTATTTGTATATCCCCCTCCTGAAGTATGTTGAAGAGTGATACCTGTATCCGTGCCTGCAGGTCGGGCAGTTCATTGATAACGAAAATGCCCCTGTGCGAGCGTGGTATAATACCAAAATGCAGTACACGTTCGTCTGCAAAACTTAATCTCATATTAGCTGCCTTTATAGGGTCTATATCGCCTATCAGGTCAGCAACAGATACATCGGGTGTAGCCAGTTTCTCCCCATATCGTTGGCTGCGGTGTAGCCATGCTATGGGAGTTTCATCTCCTTTAGTCTCCAACAACTCACACGCGTATACTGATATAGGCGCGAAGGGGTTGTCGTTGATGTCGCTGCCGGCCACATATGGTATCCATTCATCCAGCAGGTTCACCATCTCGCGGGCCATACGCGTTTTGGCCNNAATATATTGTGTCTTGACAGCAGTGCCCTTTCTACGTCAGGTATCACAGAGTCCTCATACCCAAGCACGGTTTTGAATATCTGTTTGTTCTCTTTAAGGGCGCTTATGAGATTGTGCCTGATTTCTTCTTTCACAGTTTTGGGCACATAACCCGACCGCTTCAGTGCTCCTAATGTATTGATAGCAGGATGTTCCATAATACCGTTTGTGCGTTAAAGTTCACTGATTGAATACTAGCATATGGTCAGGCTTGGTAATAGCCCTATAAAAAAATACTACATGAATTCTTATTGACAGGAATGCCTGAAACTACGAACGGGAATAAACAGGGAATGGATTACCGCCAGAATGTGTCCTCGTAAGTCTTATCCAGTTTGTAAAGTTTACGGTCGCGCAGCTCATCTTTTTCTTTCAGGTAGGCTTCGTATTCTGTTTTATCCCTTACTGATGTCCATGTACCGGTAAAGGTGTTGCCTTGCAGTTTCAACTCCATTACACCCAGTTCTTCTTCCGTTAACACAAATGTGCCGTCCGGCTTGCGTTCTACTTCCAGTATGATGTATTCATCCAGGTCGCCGAATTTGTACATGGCCTCGTACGAGCAGATACCCTCAGGACAGGTACCTTTTATAAACCGCATATACAGTTCTACCTCTACTTGTTTGTCGAAGTAGCCTGTGTACAATTTCCTGTCAGCAATATCTTTATACATGGGTGCTGCGGTTTCGTCATCTTCCTCATCTACATCGGCACCTGCGTACAATTTGCTTTTTCTTATACTATCCCTTGCCGCCAGCACGCTATCCAATAGTCCCTGCTGTTTGTATATCATCAGCTTTTTCAGCTCTTTTTCTTCTATAGCCAACGACTCTTCGTATTCCGCCTCATTACTGGCCTCCAGTATGTTCAATACAGCGCCTCCATACCATTTACCATCCATCATATAGATGTCTTTTACTGCAATGCCATACCTTTTGCGGGTGAGCATATCCCGAATGAAAATATACCCCTGCATGCGCATAGGGGCTATCAGTTCAAAACCTATTAATTCATAAGGCAGCCTTTGCTTATCCAATTCGTACTTAGCTATCAATATATCTCCCCAGTGCACGCCTGAATCCACCCCCTTTTGCCGTACAAAATTCATCCTGTCAACTATTCTATGATTGTATTCGGGATCGAATTGCTGCAACTTCCGCATATTTACACGTATGCGGTTGATACGTTCTATCTGGAACGAATCTCGAGGCTGGTAGGTAGCTGCCATATCGCTCATCATCTTGAATGTTGGGAACAGGGCTGCGTAGGAAGAATCATAGCCAGAGCGCAGTACATCAAGTATTTTATACACCAGGTCTTTCTCCGATGCGGGTTGTGCACAAGCGGAAAGTGTCGCCAACTGGCAGGCGATAAATAGTATGAATGGGTACAATATCTTCATTACTACATTTAAAAATAGTAAATCTTACCCTAAAGAGGAATATGGGCTAAGCATCCACCAGCTCCAGCACGACTTCGGGCGGGCGTCCCATAATGGCCTTATTGCCTTTTATGAGTATGGGGCGGTTGATGAGTATCGGGTTTTCAGAGAGTATTTTCAACCATTGCTTTTTGGTCAGTTTCTTTCCCTCGTACTCTTCTTTATAGAGCGGTTCTTTAGTCCTTATGATGCTTTTCACCCTTGTGCCCATTTTCTTCAGCAGCTCGTCCAGCTCTGCAGGACTGGGCGGATCTTCCAGGTACAGGCGCAGTTGGGGTTTAACGCCGTGTTCTTTCAGCATTTTCAATGTTTGTAGGCTGGTGGAGCAATTGGGTTTATGGTACAGGATGTATTCTGTGTCTGTAGCCATACTTAGAATGTCATCTCCTTTACATCATCCGCAATCGTCAGCCTGCCTGCTGTTTTCGCTTTTATTTCTTCAATAGTTACACCCGGTGCGTATTCTATACAGCGGAAACCATCTTCTGTCACGTCAAACACACCCAGGTCGCTCACCACTTTGGTAATGCAGCGCACACCGGTAAGTGGCAATGTACATTCGGGCAGCAGTTTGCTTTCACCCGCCTTGTTGGTATGCTGCATAGCCACTATTATATTTTTGGCCGCAGCTACCAGGTCCATAGCACCACCCATACCCTTCACCATTTTGCCGGGTATTTTCCAGTTGGCTATATCGCCATTGTCGGCCACTTCCATAGCGCCCAGTACGGTCAGGTCTACCTTGCCGGCACGTATCATACCAAAGCTCATAGCACTGTCGAAGAACACGGAGCCCGGTAATGTTGTGATGGTTTGCTTACCTGCATTGATGAGGTCTGCGTCTTCTTCTCCCTCAAAAGGAAAGGGCCCCATGCCCAGCAGGCCATTCTCGCTTTGTAACACTACGTTCACGCCCTCAGGTATATAGTTGGCCACCAGTGTTGGTATACCAATGCCCAGGTTCACGTAATACCCGTCTTTCAACTCGCGGGCTATCCTTTGTGCTATTTGTTCTTTACTTAACATTGTTAATAAGTTAATTAGTTAAAAGGTTAATAGGGGATTTATTTGTCTTCCTCAATTCGTTTTCTCAACCAACTGATATATCCATTTAGTAATCTTTCAACTGTTTTTACCTGCTCAGTATATTCAGCCAATGTTTCTGCAGTAATATAATTGCAGTCGTTAGCATCTATCAGGTGGTTTTGAGTTTCGTATAATGAGCCGCGTGCATTCATACAAAAACGTATTTGCTCTTTAGATGTGTACCGCCCATATCCCTCCGATATATTAGCAGCAACAGAGCGGCATGAGCGGATTATCTGGTCTTCAAGGCTATACTTTTCGGTTTTAGGAAGACTTTTAACTAAGGAATATATAGCCTGTTTGAAAGTACGGGCCTGTTGCCATACCTCCAGGTCTGTAAAACTTTTATATGTCTTAGCGTTTTCCATCAGGCACTACATATTAACTAATTGCCTTATTACCCTATTAACCTATTGCCTTATTGACCTATTACCGCATTATTTACGGGCTCTCACTGTTCTTTGTTCAATGCGCTTCTCATAGTCCGTTCCCTGGAATATCCTGTGAACATATATACCGGGGGTATGAATGTAATTCGGGTCCAGCTCGCCGGGTTCTACCAGTTCTTCCACTTCAGCTATCGTTATTTTACCCGCCATCGCCATCATAGGGTTGAAGTTGCGGGCGGTATCCTTGTAGATAAGGTTGCCCAGCCTGTCGCCTTTCCATGCTTTTACTATGGCGAAGTCAGCATCAAATGCTTCTTCCAGCAGGTAGTCTTTACCATTGAAGTTGCGTACTTCTTTGNNATACCATAGCCTGCAGCCATACAGCGTGTAGCCAGCGTACCCTGTGGTACCAGGTCCACTTCCAGCTCTCCGCTCAGTAGTTGGCGCTCAAACTCTGCATTCTCACCTACATAAGAGGATATCATTTTCTTCACCTGCTTCTGTTGCAGCATCAGCCCTATGCCGAAGTCGTCCACACCCGCGTTGTTGGATATGCAGGTCAGGTTGTTCACCCCTTTGCGTACCAGGGCGGCGATACAGTTTTCCGGTATGCCGCACAGGCCAAAACCACCCAGCATCAGCGTCATGTCCGACTCTATATCTTTTATAGCCTCATCCGCATTGGCAACTACTTTGTTCATCTGTCAGAAAATTTGCGCTAAAATAGGCAATAGTTGACAGTTTGTGTGAGGGGGGTAGATTTGGGCATCAACGAGTGGGTGGTGGGGTAAGGAAATGAGCCTTTGGTAAGCCCTCATCACGGGATTTAGGGGCTTAAATCGACACATTAACAAACTTGCAAGACGTAGCGATGAGTAGGTAGCAATTAAAATTTAGAACATGGAGGACAGTGTTATGTACTGGGTACGGGCTAGCACCTGTACTGGTTAGAACCGCTAAGACTGCTAAATACCGTAAAATTCTTTTATTATGCTATCAATTGTTGACGGGTCAACATACACAATGTCGAATATCTTTCTTCTATATGTTCGGATGATTCCTATATTTCTGTTATGATATTTCAGTCTGTCAAGGTCGTCGGTATTATCTTCGAGATAGTTCTTACTATTTGCTATTAAATCGCTATTGTGCTGTAAGGTTCGGGTACTTGCTACTAATATCACCTTTTTTTCAGCAAGTAGCCTGTTAAATGATTTTTGCACACAACCGTGGCAGGCCGAAGAGGATACAAGTACGAAATCTACCGAGTCACTAGCAAGGTTTTTATCAAATTGATGCTTTTCCAAATAAGCGTTAAATGCGATAGTATCTTCCTGGTATTTTTCAGCAGGTGGGGAACATGCAATTAATAAAATTAAGGCTATGAGCCATAAATAGTAATTATGATATTTTATAGACATAAATTATTAGTTCATTTTTTCCATTATTGTGCCTGACATCCCTTGCAGGAACATACAATAGTCCATTATGACAATAAGCAAATGGGAATTTGTGACTATTATTTTTTTCAAATCTGAATATCTTTTCTACATTATACTTTTTATTAATGGTATAAACCTGGTAAGGTTGATCCGTAAATAGATTTAATTCACCTTTCGCATTGTTTGCCGGGATTCCAATTTTTTGAATAACTGCAAGTTTGTCCTGTATGTTGTCGTACAACATTATATAGTATTGGGAATTTTCGAGCATATATTCCTGAGCATAGGATAAATCAGTTATTTTGCTTTGATCAAAAGGTTTTTGATTATTTTTTTGTAATCCTTTTATGGCATAAGTGCTAACTTTTTTTGTTTTTATATTGTACTGAAAAATGGTATTACTATTGTTGAACAAATAATAAACTTCCTGCTTCGTTGTATTGTAAGCGGTTTTCGGGAAAAGCTCATAGTGAAAGGTGTTAATATACTCTTCAGGAAAAGCACCAAAACTGTCTATATTAATCAATGAATCCTGTTCAACAGCATATAAGTATAGAAGTTTTCGTTTAAAAATAGCTTTTCGTTCATTTGTTTTTCGGAGATCCCAGTATAAAGTTTTTTGAACTAATACTCGCTTGTTCTTTACCTGAAATGGCATATACATACTATAAAGAGTAGCGGGCAATGTATCATTTTGTGCAGCATGGGCATAGCGATATTTAGCATTTTTCACAATTGTTATATAGTTACCTTTACCATTTAGTATATATAGGGTTGTATCGTCACCTAAATAAAACTCCCTTCCGGCTTTCTCCGGGTTTATTTCTATTGTGCTCAGGTGTTTATTATNNGTCATAGGTATGAATATTATCTCTTTTAGAGTTGTAATAGCTAATTGTTAAGTTTCCTGGTTTGTTTTGTCCATAGGTTAACTCAGCATCTGAATCAATATCTTTTAATAATATGCTGTCAATCAATATATCCTGCACGTCCAGTATTGATGGGGTTGTATCGTTATCTGTGCAGGATAATAGTATACAAACCAGTAGAATGTATATCTGGTTCTTCATTTAGATAATAAATATAGCAATAAACCTACACAACAGTGCAATCTGCAGCGTAGGTTTATATTTCAATAATTAATCTTTTGGTTATTATTCACTCGCTAATGTGACGCCAATTACGAACTCAGGATTTGCAACTGAGAGAGTGCCGGCAGGACCACAAAGATAATAGTTGTCCTTTGCGTCGGGGTGGCTGTTAGGCTGCTTTATAATGTCATATGTTCCGGTAGCTAAAGCCGCTTTATCAATAAAGTTTACATCAGGAAATACAACCCAATTATCTTCATCACTAAAGAACTCTCCTATGGCAGTTGGTCCTTCAGCTATAGCGGCATCCAACGCCGCGTATTGTTCTGCCAATCCTGTAATTACGACTTCAATACAGTTGTGTTTAATATTGGCGCACGGGAGATCCGGGTCAATAAATGCAAGTACATCATTCCCGTTTTCATCCAGTACAGCTATATTTTCATGATTAAAAGAGGCTTTGTTATTGACTGGGGATTGTTGTTTTTGGCAACTGGTGATGGAGATTATTGCCAGTCCGGCAACTAAGATTGAACGTTTCATATAATAAGATTAAGATTACCCGCTCTTTTCACCGCTTTGCGGAATGCGTACAACCACCTTGTTTTAACCGGCCGGGTTTTAGGTAATTATAAACCAAATTTAGTCGCATCCGGCTACACAAAAACGCTCTATTTTTTTGCGGCATTTACCGAAATGATATCTGCTGTATTGTGCTTATCTTTAATCACCGAAATCTAAGCACTTATGAAATCCACCATTCGTATTGCCTTTGCAGATGACCATGCCATGTTCCGCAAAGGGCTGGTATCACTGCTCCATAACTATCCGCAAATTGAGGTAATAATAGAAGCAGCCGATGGTGCCGAATTATTGGCACAATTAGACACAGGCAACCAACTACCGGATATCTGCTTGCTGGACATTAGCATGAAACCAATGAACGGCTACAAAACTGCTGCAGAACTCAGTGTCAGGTACCCGGAAGTCAAAATTATTGCCCTCAGTATGTTTACCGACGAGTTCAGTATCATCAGTATGTTGCGCAATGGTGCACGAGGATATGTGAGTAAGGAGGATGGGCCTGAACGGCTGGTAGAAGTGATAGCACATGTCGTTAAAAACGGCTTTTACCTGGAGGGTATTAATGCCAGTACAGTGACAAAAGCTATGCATGGCAATACGATTTCATTCCTCGATTTAACCAAGAAAGAATTAGAACTGATACAACTATCTTGCAGTGAGCACACGTACGACATTATTGCTGACAAAATGCACATTAGTATACGTACACTGGAAACATACCGCCATAACCTGTACAAGAAACTGGATGTTACTACAAGGCAGGGGCTGGTGCTATTCGCTATGCGTACTGGACTTTGTGTGAACGAAACGCGTAAATAGTTAAGTATAAGAACCTGACAATGGTAACTATAAAACTTGAAACAAGAATTAACGCGCCGGCTGATGTATGTTTCGACTTGTCAAGAAACATAGACATGCACACGGCATCTATGGAAAAGTCAAAAGAAAAGGCTGTTGCGGGTGTTACATCAGGGCTTATAGAAAAAGGCCAGTTCGTTACATGGCGGGCGACACATTTTTTTATCCCTATGTACATGACCGTCAAAATAGTGGAGATGGAGTTCCCGCACTATTTTATTGATGTTATGGTTAAAGGCCCGTTTAAATCGCTTTGGCATAAACATTCATTCGTGCTGGAAGATGGTTGCACGCTGATGAAAGACGAATTTAAAATTGAAGCCCCTTTGGGGATATTAGGAAGGTTTGCAGAATGGCTTTTCTTGAAATCATATATGGAAAAGCTGCTTAAAAAACGCAATGAGGTATTGAAACATGCGGCTGAAACACCAGGTGTATTGAATTAAGAATATTTTATTGATGGCATTTTGTTGTTTAGTATTTATAACGTATATTTGCTATTGTAGTCCCGATGCTTCGGGATTGTAAATCCCGCTCGTGCGGAGCTGTTGTAGGTCCGATGCTTTAGGATTATATAATCCTCGTAACGAATTACAGGATTTTTAAACTGTGAATAAACCATATGCCAATGCCCGCAATAAGACGCCATCACCACAACGTATTAAACAAGCCACCCGCCCGCGAGGCGGGTTTTTTATTCCGGGTATTTCTCCCGAAAAAATACGTGCAGAGTTAACAAAAGTTAACAAACAGCGTGTAATATGCTTATTGCCAATCAATTGCAAAGACGCAATATTACTGCCGGTTAAATCAGCTATGCAAAAAGCAACCATATACTTAACAAAATGTGAGGCATCATGTGCTATTACGGAAATTATTCTCCCCTTTAGGGGGATAGGGGGACAACCTCGCGTGGAACAAACAACGTGCAAAATGATACCTCCTCGTCTCAGCGCCTATGCGATTAAATTTAAAAACAGATATTCTGGCATCACTTTGGCAACACCTGTCCAACCAAGACTGCGAAAACCCACATTACATCACAAAAATTACCAATATTCAACCTGCTCAAACCTTTGCATTTTTTTCTACTTTTACCACCTGTAATATTTTAAACAACACCGGTTATGGCGTATCAATTGTTAAAAGGTAAAAAAGGTATCATCTTCGGCGCGTTAGACGAGCGTTCCATTGCATGGAAAACTGCTCTGCGTGTATGCGAAGAAGGAGGGGAAATAGTGCTGACCAACGCACCCATCGCTTTGCGTATGGGCAAAATCAACGAACTGGCGCAGCAGTGCAACAATGCACAGGTGATACCCGCCGACGCTACATCTGTAGAAGACCTGGAAAACCTGCTGAACAAGAGTATGGAAATACTGGGTGTCAAGCTTGACTTTGTGCTGCACTCCATAGGTATGTCGCCCAATGTGCGCAAAGCCATACCTTATACCAATACCAACTACGACAATTTCCTGAAGACATTGGATATATCAGCCCTGTCGCTGCACAAGCTGCTGCAAAGCTGTATGAAGCTGGACGCGGTGAACGAATGGGGCTCTGTACTGGCGCTGACATATATAGCCGCACAGCGCACTTTCCCCGGCTACAACGATATGGCCGAGGCCAAGGCCCTGATGGAAAGTATAGCCCGCAGCTTCGGTTACCACTACGGTTTCGCTAAAAAAGTGAGGGTAAACACCATCTCCCAGTCGCCTACTATTACTACGGCGGGTTCGGGCGTATCAGGTTTCGATGCCTTCTTTGAATATGCTAACAAAATGTCGCCGCTGGGCAACGCCACATCTGACGACTGTGCCAACTACTGCGTATCTATGTTCAGCGACCTGACGCGTATGGTGACGATGCAAAACCTGTTCCACGACGGGGGCTTCTCCAACACGGGTGTCAGCCAGGCAATAGTGGAAGAAATGCAGAAAGCCGCAGGGGTTTCAGGCAGTTAAAAACCAATGTGCGGCGGCAATATTCCCGCACAGCAAGACGTTAATGATATATGCTGAAAAAAATCCTTACCGGTATTAGCCTTACATGTTTCATCGCCGCCCCTGCCATAGCGCAGGTAAACGGCGGGCAAAGGGCTATGGAATACCTGAGGCTGCCCAATGCACCGCATATTACGGCTTTGGGCGGCATGAACGTTTCTAATCCCGATAAGGATATCAGCTTTGCATTGCAGAACCCGTCGCTGATGCGCCCGGGCCTGCACAACAACCTGGGATTAAATTATAACTTTTACTATTCAGGTATCAAAATAGCTAACCTGCAATATGGTTATCACTTGCCTGAGCTGGAGACATCCTTCGTGCTGGGGGTGCAATATCTCAACTATGGCAACTTCATGCAGACGGATAACCTGGGCAACCAGCTGGGTGAGTTCCGTGCCAATGATTATGCCATCACCCTGGGGGCATCCCGCCAGTATCGGGAGAAATGGCGTTACGGGGCTTCTGTTAAGTGGGCACAGTCAACTTTGTATGATAAGTCGGCATACGCTGCATTAGCAGATGTGGGGGTTACTTACATGGACACGGCCAGCATGATAACCATAGGTGCTGTAGCTAAAAACATGGGTGTGATGCTGAAGAAGTACAACCCCAATAACTCCGCGGAGCCTATGCCTTTCGACCTGCAACTGGGTATTACCAAAAGGTTCAGATATGTGCCACTGCGACTAATAGCCACATTGCATCACCTGTACGAGTGGGACATCCGCTACGACAACCCGGCAGACAGGGAGAACAATAACCTCTTTGGCGGCACCGATACCACTGAGAAGGCCAAAACCTACTTTACCGATAAGCTGTTCAGGCATTTTATATTCGGTGCTGAGATACTGATAGGTAAAAGGATACTGGTGAGCGCATCGTACAATCATATGCGCCGCTCCGAATTGCTGATACGCGACAAAACTGGTATGGCGGGCTTCGCATATGGAGTAGGTATAGACCTGAACAAATTCCAGGTGCAGTTCGCACGTTCGCACTACCATATAGCGGGTGCCTACAACGAGATTGGTATCAACTTCGCGCTGAACAAACTAATGGGAATCGGCAAGTTTGGCAACAAGATACATTGGGAGGATACATACCCCGATTGGGAATTCTACTCCATACCGCCTACTTCTGCTCCTGCTGATGTTTCGGGAAATTAAACAGGATAGACGTCAGCACCGGCACAATGAATATGGCTATGCTTAGGAATGAGGTAACGATGTCCCCCCATACAGTAGGGTGTTCGCCCAGCGGCAGGTGTTTCCCTTGCGACTCCAGGCAAGCCTGCGGCCCTTCCAGGAACAGGGCGAATTCAGAACAAGGGTAAAAATGCGCTACCATAGATAGTGTCAGTTTCAGGCCCAGTATACCAATAACAGTATATGCGCATATACTCAGGAAAGGGTACTTCTCCATCAGGCGAACGAAGCCTTGCGCTACGAAACGCATAGCCAGTATACCGATGAATACGCCCACCCATATCAGGATGATGTTCTTGGTATACGCATTAGCTGCGATGACGTTGTCAATAGAAAAGGCCAGGTCCATCAGCTCCACCAGTATCACGGTAGACCAGAATGGCCCGAATGCTCCCAGTGTCTTGCGGTACAGCCAGCTACGCTGCTTGCGTTCCAGTTCTTCGGCTATGGTTTGCGGGTCTTCTTCTTTCTTTTTGGTGAAGAAGTATTTGATAGCCAGTACCAGCAGGTATATACCACCCACTGGCTTGAACCACCATATCTGTATGAGCATTGCGGCAAACAAAAGGCATATACCCCGGAAGACATAGGCGCCGATGATACCGTACTTCAATGCTTTCTTACGCTGGTCTTTCGGCAGGTCCAGCACCATAGTAGCCAGTACGGCAGCGTTATCTACAGAGAGCAGGCTCTCTATCAGTATCAGGTTGAGAATGACTGTGAGCGATGGGACGGGCTTATCAATTATCTGTTGAAATAGTTCCTGAAGATTATCCATTGCTGAGCACTACTTTGACGGCGAGTTCTTTTCAAAAAAACAGGGCAAAGATACCATATAATACAACCCGCACAGTTTTTGCAGGTTTATATTATTTCAGCAGTTTATAATACACCGTCTCGCTGCCATGTTCCTGTACTTCCAGCATATAACAGCCCGGGGTAAGGTTATTCGCCGGTATTAAGGTTCGACTTGAGTGAATTCCCGTCCATATTGTTTTACCTGCAATATCTGTGAGCTTCAGATGTGTACCATTGGGCAGGTTTTCAATATTCCAGCCATCGATGGCAGGATTAGGATATATCTTAGGTTGAGGGACAGAAACTGTATTAACAGATATCAGCCCGGGGTCAAGTTTTATAGTCCCAATCTTATTCACTATGTGGTCATCAGGGTCAACGATGATTGTATCGATGAGCGGCCCAAGACTAATATGAAAATCATTGAGCGAATCTGTTACATTAAANNGTTGTATCATTCGAGCCATAAACAAGTTTTAGCTGCAGCGGCATTTGAAACGCTTTTACAGATGGATGAGATGTGGTTTGCTTCACACGTATTATGGTCCAACCCAGGTATTGGTCCCAACTTACAGAAAACAGTGGGTATCCCTGTCCATATATCCATTGCCTGAAGAAGCTGTCCAGCGGCTTGTTGTAGGTTTGCTGCATTACCTGCAGCAGGTCGGCCGTAACAGCGTTGCCGTATTTGTATTGTTGCTGGTATGCTCTTAATCCTGCGAAATACAGGCTGTCCTGCGGCGCCATGTAGCGCAGCATATGTGCCACGGCCGCGCCCTTGTTATAAGTTAGCCTGCCGTCGAATATCCTGTTCACATTGGTGGTGTCGTTCACCCATACGNNATGGTTTGGTGCTCCATACCGCCTGAGAGTATGGTCATGCAGTGCCCGTACTTCTCCTGGTGAAAGGGATATTTCCCAAACACTTTGGAGAAATGGTCTATCATCAGGCCTGTACTGTCCAGCAGCAATTTAGTATTGGGCGTGAAAAAAGCAGCGCTGTCGTAGTAATAGTTTTGCACCAGCATAGAATCGTTGCTACCATCAGTAAAGTGCATATAGTAGTTGTACTCTTTGTATGGGGCAACTGCTACGCAAATAAGGTAATAGTCTATAGGGTAAGATGTTTTCCATTCGTAGCGGAGCTTATTGCCGGGCATGGCAGTAGTATTATTAAGCAGCCCGTTGCTGCCTGCCTTCAGTGTGTCATCCACAGTCATCCACATGCTTACCGAGTCAATCTTGTCTTGTATCGACTGCTTACAGGGCCACCAGTTCTGCGCAAACAAGTCGTCACTCAGCGAATNNGCGATATGATTTAACCCACCGGTAAAAAACTGCCCGTTACCACCGGGCGCCGTACCATGATAAAAGACCTGTACAGTGAAGTCGGTATTGATGGCAAGCGGGCTACTTAGTGTTACTTTCCTTATTGTACCGGAGCTAGTAATGTTTGAATTCAGTTGCCCGTTAATTTTCAGTGAGTCTATTGTGATTGAACTATGCAGTTCAAATGCATACAGCCCGAAGTTGGCGATATTGGTCCTGGCATATGTAGTTACATCACCACTTACGTATGTTGAAGTATTAGAAAGCGAAAGGTTGAATTTCAGGCCTTTAATGTCATAGTCATTTTCTTCAGGCGTAGCTACTGTTGTTTTGTGCGAAGCACGGCCATTGCCGCCTGAGCAGAAGTATGCGTAACTGTTGGTTGTCACAAAAGTCAAAAAAGACAGGATGGCCCAGAACTGAAATTTCATACCGGAATGTAATTTATAGTCGTATTAATTTCTTTGAAGTTAGTTCATTTCCGCCATTCATCTGGTGTAGTATGTATATGCCGCGAGACAACTGGTCTGCAGGTATGGATAGGCCCAGGTTGTTCACGACCCTGTTGCTCCACACAGTTCTGCCACTCATATCCACCAGTATCAGTTCATCACCTTCTTTAATATTGATTATGTTCCAGGCTTGTATTGTAGGATTGGGATATACGAAAAGGCCATCCATTAGATAATTTACACCAAGCGAATAATCCCGGGTGACAGTAGACTTATCAAGTATGACGTTGCGCGGGTCAAAAATTATCTCATCCACCTCCCGGCCTATACTCATATAGGTTGATTGAGTCACGCCACTACCCAGCCTGATAGTAGTATCGCCTAATTGTGACAGCAGTTTGATTTCTACAGGTATATCAAAATAGAGTACAGATTCAGGGTTAGTGCCTTGCTGCTGTATGACCAGTAATACTCTTCCCTCTACATAATTCCATTTGATATCATAGACAGGATAACCTTCACCATATATCCATTGAGCGAAAAACTTGTCGAGGTCGATGCCGGATATTTCTTCGGCAACCCTTTTAAAATCTTCGGTACCTGCATTCCCGTTAGCATGCCTGTTCAAAAAGGTTTTGAGTATATTAAAGAAAACATTATCATCATTGATATAAAACCTGAGCGTGTGTAATACCGCAGATGGTTTGAGGTAAGACAGTCGCCCGTCAAATATCCTGTATGGGTTGGTGGTGTCGTTTTCTTCAAGGTAAATACTGCCACCTGTATTGGTATCGCTGAATATACGTTCGTGCACGCGCAGCATATAATTATAAGCGGTTTGTGCATCCCTGTACCGTTCAGTAAACAGGTATTCCGCATAGGAAGCGAAGCCCTCATTGATCCATATATCGCGCCAGGTAGCGCAGTTTACGTAATTACCAAACCATTGGTGCGCCAGCTCGTGCACTACCAGCGGATACCTGAAGTGTTGCAATGTGGTCATCGTCTGGTGCTCCATACCACCGAATATTGGCGACATGCAATGCCCGTATTTCTCTTTGTGAAATGGATAAGTGCCGAATAATTCTGAAAAGAACTGCAGCATTTCACCTGTGGAGTCTATACCATTTTTATAAGTGTCCAATAGGTTCGGATGATTGTACACATAGTTTTGCACCAGTACGTTTTGTCCACCCGGTAATTGCTTTGTGAAAGAATAGTCAATATAGTTACTGACTGCTACTGAAAGAAGGTAGTATGCAGTAGGGTAGGTAGTTTTCCATTCGTACCTGTTCTTGTTGCCGGGAAGTGGCGTTATACGTTGCAGTAAACCGTTGCTTCCTGCCTTCAGGCTGTCGGGTACTGTTATCCATATATCTGCCGAATCAATTTTATCCTGCAGCGATTGTTTGCATGGCCACCAGTCTTTAGAATAATAAGGTTCGCTCAATGAATAGGTTACCCTGCTGTTCCATTCTCCTGCTTCGGCATTGTTCATCCCACTCTGAAAGGTAAAAACCGTACCCGTTTCAGGTAAGCCATGATAATAAACCGTAGCAGTAAATACAGCACCTTTATGCAGTAACACCGGCATGAACACATTGACAATATCGCCTTGTCTTTCAATATTAGCCCGTTGCCCGTCGATGAGTACAGAGTCTATGGTGAGCAACCTGTTTAGCTCAAATACATACAGGCTGAAATTGTTTTCCAGCACCAATGCGTTTGTAGTAGTGTTTCCCGATATAGCTACCGATTGATTGTCCAGTGCAATATCCAGGTGCACATGTCGAACATCGTATTTATTCTCTTCGGGCGATGCCACTGTAGCTTTTGCGCTTTGCCTGTATTGTTGCATCTTCCCTCCGACACATTCATCCGCACCCATCAGGGGCTGGGTATAGGCAGGTAATGAGTACCATAACAAGCAGGCTATCAGCACAAATCTCATAGCAATAAAGTTACCGATAATAGGTGGCTTAATATCACCCTGAAAGGGGTAGGCAGATATTGCGGCATATTCCTTAATTTTATCATAATTACAGCCCCAAACGTACCGTTATGAAAATACAGACTTCCGAAAAATCAGGGTTTATCTGCAAATCTTTATTGTGGTCGTTGTTGTTGTACGTGAGTGTGGCATTTGTTTTCAACTGGCATGGGGCACATTCTGTATTTACAGATAGTAATAATGAACCCGTGGTAACAGCAAGCAGCAGTACTATCGACAAGTTACATTCCATAAAAATATCTGCTGATACACTTCAAAGGCGTATACATATCGCAGATGGTATTATCCGCTACCTGCGGGTACTGTTACCTTAAGGATATAATGTATTGATAAACTGCTGCGTCCATGTATCAATGGATTCGCGATTGCGGATGATATTGGGTTGAAAACTATTAAACTGTCCGATTAGTTGCCTTTGTCTGTCCACCCTGTCTTTCAGTTTTCTTTTGTTTGCTCCTGTAGCTGTATCTAACGCTGCCTGGTTAGACTTAATAAAATCATTCATAGCCGCAGATACATCTTTGAACAGTGTTTTCGCTGCGCTCTCATTACCCTCATTCAGGTAAGATGTCAATTGCCGCACTTTAGACTGGAATAATATCCTGGGATCCGGTTGTGGTGGATATGTACTATCCTGCTGTGCAAATGATGACAGAGGTGCTAACAGCAGCAGAACAATATATAAAGCGTATTTCATGCATTGGCTTTGTATAAAGATACAAAGCCAATGCGACTTTATCAGTCATTTATCTGGGCCTCTTCGCCATACATCTGCGGCCTGTACTTCAGCGATGGAGATTTGATGAGTGGCCCCATGTTGAACCCTGCCCATTTACTGTCTACGCTCTGTATAGTCGCATCATCAGCGGCTATGATGTTGGGCCAGGGACGTTCAAAGCCATCCAATGTTTTTGTTTTACGTGTGCCGTCCAGCCCTATGATATTCCTATCTGTTCCTCCGTAGAAATGATCGCGCTTGGGGTCCAGGTTATTGCAGAAGCGCCACAGGGTGTCAGCTATATCAGACACATCCACCGTGTGCTCAACGTACAGTATCATTTTGATGCCTGGGAATTCATCTCTTTTACACAGTTCACGGTGCAACTCTTCTACATGGCCTCTACGGCTTTTCTCTACTGATACAAATAGTACAGGCAGTTGTATATCACGCGCCAACTTATCATTGATTCCTGTTATCTCGGGGTAAGCGCTACGTATGGCTTGTGTAGAGAAATCTTTGTTCAATGTAAACGGAAGCCTGGGAGAGGTTATCTCTTCTTCCCATTTTTTAGTTCCGTCTATACACATCTTTCCGCCAAAGCCCAGTTTGCTGCAACTATGGTCCAGCACATCCATAGGCCCCTGGCTGAAGTATATATCCGATGCAGCGTCAAGGTTGTTAAATACATATTGCGCGAGTGTCTTGTAGTTATTAATGTCCACGTTGCCATCAGCAATCACCAGTATCTTGTTGAACATCATCTGCCCCGCGCCCCACATGGCATTCATCACCTTTTGCCCCTGCCCGGCATATTCTTTGTGTATCGATGTTATCACCAGGTTGTGAAACACACCTTCCACAGGCATGTTCATATCCGCTATTTCGGGTACCATCGTCATTTTGATAGGCGCCAGGAATATCCGCTCGGTAGCCTTACCTAGCCATGCATCTTCCTGCGGCGGTATGCCTACAATAGTAGCCGGGTATACAGGATTCTTCTTGTGTGTAATGGCGGTAACATGAAAGCGTGGATAAAAATCGGGCAATGAATAATACCCGGTATGGTCGCCGAACGGACCTTCCCATATCAGTTCTTCGTTCGGGTCAACATAGCCCTCAATGATAAAGTCCGCATCAGCAGGTACTTCTATTTCAGGTTGTGTGATACATTTTACCAGCTCTACCCGCTTCTTACGCAGGAAGCCTGCCAGCATGTATTCATCCACATTCTCAGGTAATGGCGCGGTTGCTGAATAAGTATAGACAGGGTCGCCGCCAATGGCTACTGCTACCGGCATTAGTTTCCCCAGCTTTTTATATTCGTTGTAGTGCCTTGCCGATACTTTGTGTTTATGCCAGTGCATACCAGTCATGGTAGGTGTGAACACCTGCATACGGTACATACCTATATTACGTATGCCGTTGTTAGGGTCTTTGGTATGGATGGATGGCAACGTGATAAAACGCCCGCCGTCTTTGGGCCAGCATTTGAGTATGGGCAGTTTCGATAAATCAGGTTCAGCCATCACCACCTCCTGGCAGGCTCCACGCCCGCTCACTACTTTCGGCATCCACGATGCGAACTTGCCCAGTTGCGGCAGCATAGCTAGTTTGTCCAGCAGGCCTTTTTTAGGCCCTGTCATCATTTTGAACAGGTTCTCTATCTCTCCGGCTATTTCGTCCAGGTGGTTAACACCCAGGGCTATGCACATACGTTTCTCACTGCCCATACTGTTGATGAGCAGGGGGAAATCAGTACCCGTATTTTCGAACAACAGAGCTTTATTCCTGTCGGGTGTTTTTGAAACCCGGTCTGCTATCTCGGCAATCTCCAGCACCGGGTCAACAAATGTGCTGATACGCACCAGTTCGCCCTCTGCCTCCAACCTGTCTATAAACGCCTGTAATGATTTGTAAGCCATGATTCTTATAATCGTGAAGAATGTAAAGTTAGCACAGTGGTAGTTAATGCGGGCAAATAAGCATATAGGGTATATTAATAGTAATTTTGCAGCCAGATAATGAGCATAAAAGCAGCCCATATTAAAAAACTATTGATTGCATCAACTATAGTGCTGGTTTGCATCTTTGCAGGTAAATTTATCTGGTCGGCTACGGCAGTATTGTATNNTGTATGAAAATACCGCCAATAAACACTGGAAGAACAACCGCTACCTGCATAGGAAAAAGAACCCTGTAAATATATCTGCAGTTGATTCATGCGTAAGGTTGCTGCAACAGGGCGACTTGCTGGTAAGACGTGGTGATGATATGACCAGTTATATGCTGTCTCAACTCAATACAAAAGACAAAACCTATTCGCACTGTGGCATTGTGGCTATTGAAGATGGTTACCCTTTTGTATACCATAGCATTGGCGGTGAGGATAATCCCGATGGTGTTATCAGGCGGGATTCAGCGCATATATGGTGCTCGCCTGCCAACAATCATGCATTTGCAGCTTACAGGTACGATATGGCTGATAGTATGAAAGAACGACTGGTTTCAGTTGCGCATAGCTATTACAGAGAGGGGCGTATGTTTGATATGGCTTTCGACATGGAGACAGATGATAGATTGTATTGTTCTGAAATGATATATAAGGCTATGCTGCAGGCAACAGGGGATACAGCCTATATCAACCTGTCAGAAAACTACGGCAGAACATTTGCCGGCATTGACAACCTGTACCCTGCTGCACATAGCAGGGCGATTTGCCGTATTAGATTTAAGTAATACCTTTGTTAACAGCAAAATAATAACATGATGTACAGGAAATTGACAGTGTTTTTTGTGGCTATCCTCATGATGGGTATAGCGGCATGTAATAAGAATAACCCCGAAGCTGTGGCAGAGCAGTTTCTGACAGGTTTTTATCATATGGAATATGAAAAGGCCAGGCAGGTTTCTACAGAAGAGACTATTCAATTGGTGAACCTGATGGAGCAGTTTGCCATTCAATATCCTGACTCGGTAAAACAAAATGCCAGGAAGAAACAAATAGACCTGATAGAGGTGAAAGAGGATGGCGATAATGCAGTAGCTACCTATACTGTGTCAGACGAGCCCGGTGTACAGCAGAAATTAAAACTGGTGAAGCAGAATGGCAAATGGTTAGTCAGCCACTCTAAAGAAGATAATATAGATGATGCCGAGGAAGAAACTATGGACGAAGAGATGCAAGAGGCAGCACCTGTTGCTGATTCAGTTACTTCCTGATATAAAATCGTATTAATGAAAAGGGGCACAATTTAGTGCCCCTTTTCATTTTATAATGTTGAACCGAAGAACAGGTAACATAATACAATGGAAGTGACGATACCCACCAGGTCGGCCAGTAGCATATAACCTATGGTATAGCGTGTATTCTTAACAGCCACCGCGCCAAAATAAACGGCGATTACATAAAAGGTAGTATCAGAAGAACCCTGCATGATACTGGACAGCCTGCCGGCGAAGGAATCGGGGCCGAAGGTATTCATAGTGTCTACCATCATGCCACGTGCGCCGCTGCCGCTCAACGGGCGTATCAATGCTGTGGGCAGCGCATCTACAAAGGCAGTGTCCATGCCTGTTGCTACAAACAGGGTTTTCATACCATTGATGACAATATCAAAAGCACCGCTTGTGCGCAGCAGGCTGATAGCTACCAGCATACCCACCAGGTAGGGGATTATCTTTATAGCTGTTTCAAAACCCCCTTTAGCGCCGCTTACAAATGCATCAAAGATGTCAATCTTTTTGTACACAGCACCTAATACGATGGCTATGAATATAAAAAGTATCAGACCATTGCTGAGTACTCCGGAGAAACTCTGCACACCGTCCAGTGTAAGGGATGTGACATAAACAACCAACAGGGCAATAACAGACGATATACCCAGTATCCATGCCAGGATGACGGGTTGGAAGAGGTTTATCTTCTGCTTGAACGATACCATCATCATGGCCGCCATTGTAGCCATAAAAGTGGCTATCATACAGGGTATGAAAATGTCAGTAGGGTTGGCAGCTCCCATCGATGAGCGGATGGCGATGATGCTGACAGGTATAAGCGTAAGCCCCGAGGCGTGCAGGCAAAGGAACATTATCTGCGCATTGGATGCCGTTTCTTTATTGGGGTTAATTTCCTGCAGGCTTTCCATAGCTTTCAGCCCGAAAGGCGTGGCGGCATTGTCCAGCCCCAGCAGGTTAGCGGAAAAGTTCATCATCATATGCCCGAAAGCGGGGTGCCCTTTAGGTACTCCGGGGAACAATCTCGAGAAGAACGGGCCGATAATTCTTGATAACAGGTTAATACCTCCCGCACGCTCAGCGATGACCATCAGCCCCATGAACAATGCCATAATACCAATCAAGCCGATGCAGATATTTACCGCTACTTTGCAGGTTTCTATTATGCCATCATTGTGTTTGTGCAATGTCTTATTTACACCTTCATAGGATATAATCCTCACGCCCGGGTATGAGGCCACATAGGACTGCGCTTCAACACTGTTACTATTGTCAGTTATCAGCACCCCGGGTACATGAGCACTATCCGCAGGTGTATAACCATAGGCCTGTATGCGTTTTTCGAAAGCGTCTTTTGAACCAAATATTTTCGCATCGGGGTTACCTGCTGCTGTATAATAAATGGTTGTGTACTCATCTGACGACTTGCCGGTCACCATCCTGTTGAAGACCTCCTTGTCATCATTAAAGGTGAACTTGAAGCCGGCCATTACAATAGCGACTATTATAAAAGCAGCCCAGATTTTGCTTAATGCCATACTGAACGGATTAAGTTTTGAAGGTAAACAACTTAACCTTCAAAAAGGAATATTTGCCTGCTTACCTCAGGTAGTTTGTTTGTTGATGACCTGCGGAATGTCAGGTGCCTCGTAGCTTTCCATCTTATCCAGCAGTTCAGGTAACGAATCGCTGAAGAGAAGAATACTGCGGGCACATTCACCCAAAAAGCCTTCCTGTACCATTGTGGTATTCAGTGCTTTCAGTGCATCGTAGTAGCCGTTTATATTCAACAGGCCAATGGGTTTAGTATGCATGCCCAGTTGTCCCCAGGTAAGCATTTCAAACATTTCGTCCATAGTGCCCCATCCACCCGGCAATACCAGTATCGCATCACATTGTTCATACATCACAAGTTTGCGCTGGTGCATAGTACTGACCACCACCAGGTCTGTCAGGCCCTCATGTACTATTTCTTTATTTCTCAGGAAGTCAGGTATTACACCTGTAATGTTGCCATTGTTATTCAATACGCCGTCAGCAACAGCACCCATCAGCCCGATTTTGGCACCGCCGTAAATTACAGACAGTCCTTTTTCTGCCAACATTCTGCCTGTTTCATAAGCCTGTTCGCGGTACAATTCGTTATATCCATCGCCTGAACCACAATACACTGCAATGCTTTTCATATGTGTCGCTACATTGGTATGAATTCAAAATTAAGGGTTATAAAGGCAAATAGGGTTCAATAATTTTAATAGACATCTTTAAATTTCTTATTTAAGGCAGTTGAAAATTGAAACTGACTCTTTAGCACCGACAATTGGCTACTATCGTGGGCAAAGCGTAATTTTGCACTTATGTCAAAAAAAGTAATGCTCATCATTATGGATGGGTGGGGCCATGGCAGGGTTCCCGAATCGGATGCAATAAAAGCCGCAAGTACACCTTTTACGGATTCATTATACAAGCTTTATCCTAATACAGAATTAATAACCTGCGGAGAGGCAGTAGGCTTGCCCGATGGGCAAATGGGCAACTCTGAAGTAGGACACCTGAACATAGGTGCAGGCCGTATAGTATACCAGGAGCTGCAACGCATACATGTTGCGATAAGAGAAGGAGAACTGGCATGTAATAAGGTGTTACTGGATGCCTTCGAAGCGGCCAAAACACCTGGCAGGACCTTACACTTCATAGGGCTGGTGAGCGACGGTGGCGTGCACTCACATATCAATCACCTGAAGAGCCTGTGTACTTTGGCAAAGACAAGCAATATACCCCATGTAGCGGTACATGCTTTTACCGATGGCAGGGATACTGACCCCAAAGGCGGATACGAATACCTGTCAGATCTGCAGGTTCATTTGCAACAAACAGGGGTGCAATTGGCATCCGTATGCGGCAGGTATTACGCTATGGACCGCGACAAACGCTGGGAACGTGTGAAACTGGCATATGATGCATTAACGCAGGGTATAGGGCACAAAACGACTGATGCACTGGCTGCGGTACAACAATCATACAATGACGGCATCACCGACGAATTTATCAAGCCCATTATACTGACAGATAATAACGGAACCCCCCTGGCCACCATCAAAGAAAATGACGTAGTTGTGTGCTTCAACTTCCGTACAGACAGGTGCCGCGAAATAACCGTAGCACTTACCCAACAGGCGTTTCCCGAGCAGCATATGCAACCCCTCAACCTGCATTATGTAACAATGACAGAGTATGACAAAACCTATAAAAATGTAGGTGTCATATTCCACAACGACAACCTCAATAATACACTGGGCGAGGTGCTGGAACAAAACGGCAAGACACAGATACGCATTGCCGAAACTGAAAAATACCCGCATGTCACTTTCTTCTTTTCAGGCGGCAGGGAAAAAGAATTCGCCGGTGAAAAACGTATCATGCTCCCATCGCCAAAAGATGTTCCCACATACGACTTAAAACCAGAAATGAGTGCGCATGAGATAACTGCGGCAATCATACCTGAAATTTAACAGCAATCTGCCGACTTTATTTGCCTGAACTTTGCCAACGCAGATATGGTGGGGCATACCGGCGTATGGGAAGCGGCAATAAAAGCGGCTGAAACTGTTGATACATGTGTCTCTCAGAATATCCCCAAAGCGCTGGAAAATGGATACACCATATTCCTGACGGCGGACCATGGTAATTCAGATTACCTGGTCAACGAAGATGGCTCACCCAATACGGCACATACACTTAACCCTGTTCCTTTGTTTATCATCTCAGGTGATTATAAAGGAACTGTCAGACCAGGCAAATTAGGAGATATTGCACCTACCATACTCAAGGTAATGGGTCTGCCCATACCCAAAGAAATGACCGGTGCTATATTGATAGATTAGCGTGCTATCCAGGGTTCAGGGTTCACCTTATTGGTTTCTACCCATATCTGGAAGTTTACTACTGACTCTCCGTCTTCGTTAACGGCGGCAGTACCTATATTTTGTTTGGTACTAACTTTCTGGTCCAGCTTTACAAATACCTTAGACAGGTTCATGTATAAAGTAAAGTAGCGGCCATGGCTGATAATAACGTTCCAGTTTTTATTGTCCATGGTAAACACACGTGAAACTGTGCCCTCAAAGCAAGCCCTGACGTTGGCGCCGGTATTGGTAGTGATATTCACACCGTTGTTATACAGCGTTACTTTTTCAGCTATAGGGTGCTTATACGGGCCATAACCCAACGAGATAAACCCTTTTTCTACCGGCCATGGCAGTTTGCCTTTGTTACTTTCGAAGTTGTTAGACAGTGCCGCCGCTTCCGGTGTCAGGCCATAATTCTGTTCGGGCCGCTTTACCTCCGGCCTTGTAGCGGTTACCGTAGTTGTGGCAGTCGTTGGTTTCGCGGCAGGCTTATCAGCCGGCGGCGGTGGCGGATTAGGTGTATTATTATTTACAGTGATATTGCTTGCCGGTTTTGATGCAGTATTGGCGGCTAATGCTTTGCGGCGCTCTTCTTCTTCGCGCAGGCGCTTCTCTTCAGCCTCTCTGCGCTTCCGCTCTTCTTCCGCTTTTTTACGCGCCAGTTCCAGCTCTTTACGAATTATTTCTTCCACCGCTTTGTCTATCTGCTGTTGTATGCGGCGGTTTTTCATGATTTTGGCTGTCAGTTCTTTCTCCTGTCCCTTCAGCTCTTTTATTACATCATTGGTTTTATTCTTGTCTTCTTCTATTGCCTGTTTTTGCTGTTCTTCAGCCGCCAGTAGTATATCTTTCTTTGCCTTCTCGCTGTTCAGATTGCTCACTTCCTCCTGCAATTTGGTCTGTGTCAGCCTTATCTGGTCCGCCTGATCTTTTCGATAATCCCTGTAACGTTTCAGGTATTTCATACGCCTCATGGCCTCATTGAAATCGTTGGAAGAAAAAAGAAAAGCCAGCATATCATAAGAACTGCGGCTTTTATAGGCATATCTCACGGATTGTGCATAGGGGGCCTTCAAGATGTCCAGGTTGCCCCTGAGCTTCTCAATTTCAGAAGATGATTGATGTATGCTGTTCCCTATCTGGTCTATTTCCTGGTTAATATTGTTAATGAGTTTTTGCCTGCCTGCCAGCTTAGCCTGCAATGCACGCAACTCACCCATTGTGGCCTTGGTATTTTGCTTAGTAGCCGCCAACTGGCTTTCGGTTTCCCTTATTGTCTCCAACAGCTGCTTTCTGCGCTGCTCCAACTCCTCCCGGGTGGGTTGCTGGGCCAGTACAGAAACAGATAACAATACTAATATGAAACTCGAAAAAAGACGCATTAAACAGGTTTATCCTATCCGGCAAAAATAACTAAATATCATGCGCTTGTATGAGGGCATCCCTATTTTAGCAAGGTTTTATACATATTTTTTTATGGGCTGGATAGCCTTTTTTTTAAATGCCGTTTGTTTATCCTTTCTTTGTTTCAAAGTTTTATAGCCGATGCTCTATTCAATGACCGGTTTCGGCCGTGCTGAAGCACGTNNCGTGCCAACAGCAAGCAAATCGTAGTAGAAATAAAATCACTGAACGGCAAGCAGTTTGAAATGGCCACCAAACTGCCACCCATATTGCGTGCCTACGAACTGGATATTCGCAACCTGTTGAGCAATGTACTACTCCGTGGCACCATAGACCTGACAGTTTCTGTAAAAACGGAAGGCGCCAGCAAGCCAATGACTGTAAATACCGACCTGGCGGCATTCTACTACAACAGTATGAAACAAATAGCTGACCAGCTGGAGATTGAACAGGATAACGTACTGTCCACCATCATGCGCATGCCCGAGGTGGTGGCTGCCGACCAGGATATGCTGCCTGAAGAGGAGTGGGAAGTAGTAAAATCTGCTGTTGAGGAAGCAGCCCGCAACCTGATGGCCCATCGCAAACACGAGGGCGACGCCCTGCATAGCGATTTGCAGGCAAGAATAAAGAATATAGAAAACCTGCTGGAAAAGATACTGCCGCATGAAGCCGCCAGGGTTGACAAAATACGGACCCGTATCAATCAATCGATGAGTGAATATGTGGGCAAAGACAAAATGGACCAGAACCGTTTTGAACAGGAAATGATCTACTACCTGGAGCGTATGGACTTCTCTGAAGAAAAAACCCGCCTCAGCCAGCACTGCAAATACTTTTACGAAATGGTAGCTAAAGAAGAGATAGCAAAAGGTAAGATGCTGGGTTTCGTGATACAGGAAATAGGACGTGAAATAAACACGCTTGGTGCTAAAGCTAATGATGCCACTATCCAGCAACTGGTTATCAGTATGAAAGATGAACTGGAAAAAGCCAAAGAACAGATATTGAATATCCTGTAAGTAAACATAGTTTTGCAGTCTGATATTTTTTGAGCCTAATACATGCAGCAGATATATAAAATATTTATTCCGGTAGTATTTATTCTTTTACTGAGCGGCTGCCTCTCATCGCCGTATTATCAGAAAAACTATTCCATACCCGGCAATAAATGGGACTATAGTTTTGAGCCTTCTTTTAAATTTGAAGTAACAGATACCAATTCTCTGTACAATCTGCACTTTTTGGTGCGCCATACTGATGCTTATCCATACTCCAACATATGGTTGATGATATACACCAAAAAGCCCGGCGATACTACTTTTGAACGAACACGTATTGAAATACCCTTGTCAGAACCATCAGGTAAATGGCTGGGCCGGGGCATGGGCGAAGTTTGGGAGCAGCGCATGCCCATCTCGCACGAGGGCGATACGGTAATGCTGCGTAAAGCAGGTATGTGGGAAATAAAATTCGGGCATACCATGCGTATGAACCCGCTGCCCGAAGTGCTGCAGGTAGGTATGCGCGTAGAAAAGCAGTCAAAGCAGTAACTTAGCAACCATAGCCAAAGGTTGCATCATGCGTTTATTCACTACAGCACATATACTACTCTTCGCCTACGTGGTGTCTGCACTGGTATTCTGGGGCATCAGCCTCGACCAAAAAAGCCAGACCATCTACGAACTGGAATACGAAAACCTGAAAAATAGCATTGACAGCACTACACAGTCTAATGCATATTTTACCAAACTGGAGGAGATACGTGAAAAGCGCAGTACCCGCACCAAACAATACCTGGGAGAAGGCTCCACTTTTTTGCTCGTTATACTAATAGGTGCGGCAGTAGTTTATTCATCTTTCAGACGAAGTGTCCGCCTCTCCCGACAGCAGAACAACTTTATGATGGCGGTAACACATGAGTTAAAATCGCCGATAGCGGCTATGAAACTGAACCTGCAAACAATGGCCAGGCACCAGCTCGATGAAGACAAGAGAAAACTGCTGATAGACCGCTGTGTTACCGAGTCTAACAGGTTGAACGACCTGTGCAACAATATGCTGCTGGCATCGCAGATGGAGGGCAGGCAATACAAACCTGCCAATGAGCAGTTCAGCCTCTCTGATCTGGTGGCAAACAGTGTTGCAGACTACGCACACAGTTATCCTGGCAGGTTCGATTTGCAGGAAATAGCTGATTACAAAATAACAGGTGATAAAACACTGGTACAGATGGCTATAAATAACCTGTTGGAAAACGCAGTAAAATATACCCCCGCCGATAAGCCTGTAACAGTTGCTGTAGAAGAAAAGAACAATCATGCCGTACTGACTGTTGCAGACTATGGGCCCGGCATACCGGATGCGGAAAAGGCCAAGATTTTCAATAAATTTTACCGTATAGGCAGTGAGGAAACACGTAAAGCTAAGGGCACGGGTTTAGGATTATACCTTACATTGAAAATAGTGAAACAACACAAGGGCAAGATTAGTGTAAAAGATAATGAGCCCAGCGGTGCCGTGTTTGAGATTTGTTTCCCTATTTCTTAAAGTTCCTGTTTATCCACCATTTTCCATTTAAAGGTTTTGCGGTGATATGGCGACAGGCCAAACTGTTGCAACTGCCTGCGGTGCTGAATAGTGCCATAGCCTTTGTTATTATCCCAGCCGTAATGCGGGTACTGCTCATGTAGTTTCATCATATAATCGTCGCGATGCGTTTTTGCCAATATACTGGCAGCAGCTATGGACATGTAAAGGCCATCTCCCTGTATAATGCATTGGTGTGGTATGCCGAAGTATGCCGCAAAACGGTTGCCGTCTATAAGAAGTAGTTCAGGCCTTGTCTTCAGCCCGTCTATTGCTTTATGCATCGCCTTAAACGACGCCTGTAATATATTTATTTCGTCTACCTCATCATGCGTGCACATATTCACCGCCCAGGCAACAGCCTCTCTTTCAATCACTATTCGCAATTCGTTACGCTGCACTTCGGTCAGTTGCTTGCTGTCGTTCAGTAAATCGTTTGAAAAGCCTGCGGGTAATATAACAGCAGCCGCAAATACAGGCCCTGCCAGGCAACCGCGCCCTGCTTCATCGCAGCCCGCCTCCNNCCCGCCTTTAACATAGCGCAAATTTAGAAAGATGTACGATTCAGTGCAATTGCTGATCCAGTACCTTCTCGAAAAAATCGACCTGCTTCCTCGTCATTGTTAATGCTGAGTATTCTTCGAACGCCGCCTTATTGTATGAAGCCGGTTCTTGCCGGCCATCCAAAAGATGTTGGATAAATGCGGCACATTCATTGACCATATCCGGTGTAAATTCTAACGTGTCGTCAAATGTAACAACTGAGCCCGTTTCGGCCTTCTGTAAAAGAGAGATAACACTACTCCCCTTATAAAATACCGCCAGCATAGGCTTTTCAGCCAATACGTACTGGTAAATTTTTGAAGCGGTATACGCCTTGTCGGTAGAACCTGGTATAAATAATGCTTCCGCATGCTTCAACAGGTACAGTGTTTCAAAAAATGGTTTCCGGTCTGTAATCTCGGTTACCATATCTCCCACGCCCAATGCCTCTGCTATAGGTTTTATTGTTTGCCGGCCCTTTCCCTCCTGCGCATAGCTTGTACCTACAAACCAACAATGAATTCTTTGACGTAATGTGTCATCCTGCTCCGCCAGTTGTTGTAAGGCGGTGAAAAAGCAGCTGCAGGCCAGTTTCATATCGTGCCCGCCTCTGCCGATGTATACTATGTTAATCTTGTTCTTATCCAATGATACGCTGACATCATGCACGTTTTTTTCCATCACATCAAAATCAACAGTGCTGTAGCCAAATGGAATAACCGTGAATTGTTCCGGGCGCATATAGGGGTACCTTTCCAGCAATGTATCAACATCCCCCTGCGAAACTGAGATAATACCACCTGCTTTTTTCATAGTGTACATCTCCAGGTATTTGTCAATATTATACGACATCCAGAATTTTGGCGGGCGTTCCCTTTTAGGTTTATCCAGGTAAAAGTCATTGCGCCATGGATCCTGCAAATCCAGCACAAATGGCACGCCGAACTTCTTTTGCCAATACCTGCCCAAAGCCATAACATGAAAGGCGGTGGTAGTAAAATATACCAGGTCAAATTTTCCGGAACTCAACAGTTCATTCCCTTTCTTTTTATACGAAAAGAAAGACCTCATGGAAAGGCTTCCCAGTCCGTATTTCCGGGTTTTTTTAGCGTCCAGTGCAGCTATTCTGTGTACATTAATATTGCCGGGTATCGTTTCATCCAGCAACGGGTCCAGGCTATATGTTTCTACATACTCTGTTGCTACGGCAATCACCTCTGCATCCCACCCCAGTTGTTTGAAGTATGGTAAACTATGACGTATCCGTTGCATATCTGCTGCATTTACGGGCGGAAAGTTAGGAGAGATTACAAGGACCCTTTTATTCATTTATCATCTCTGTTCAAACGGCTTTGCCTGGAGCTAAAAATTGGGCTTGTAGTGCATATGCGATGTACTGTAACCCGATATAAAATATTTAACCTCAGGCAAATATATAAAATGCCCCTAACTATTGCTGCGATTAATAATATGGAAATATTATAAATCTCTATATTGTACGATTATTCAAAACCTGTCCGAAGAAATCGGTTATTTCTTCTGCCTTTTTTTCCGCAGAAAAATCAAATATGGTATCTCTCTGTTTATACTGTTCTTTTTCACGGATAAAATCAACCCATTTCCTGTAGATATCATTTTTCATTTTCAGTGGTGCGTTCAGATGCTCAAAACTATATGCAACGCCTGATTGCGTTTTTTCTATTACCGGAATGATGCTGCTGTCTTTATGAAAGATGGAGAATATTGGTCTTGCCGCCAGGATATTATTATACACTTTTGATGCATTGTATTCTTTATCTAAAGACCCGGGAATAAACAAAATATCCGATGCCTTCAGTGTTGCCAGCGATTTGAAGTAAGGCAGCCTGTCAGGCACTTCCGTCACATGCTCGCTGATGCCTAAATCAACTGCCAGGTCAGCCACCATATTCACGCCTGAATTTTTAACATAAGACGTACCGATAAAATAAAAATGATAATCCTCCAGCTTGAAATTGTGTTCCAACAAAGATTCAAAGAATAATCTTATTATTGGTATAAAAAAAGGTGTAATAGCACCTATATACGCAACGTTAATTTTATTGTTGCCTGTATCAATTACCCCCGGTTCTATATTGTGTTTTTCAACCACGTCAAAATCAGATACCGCGGCACCAAAGGTTATGACTCTGGACAAGACATTATTGAGCGAATTGTATCGTTTTTTCAAGGTATCGATATATGCCCGGGACACGGATATTATCCCATCGGCATACGGCATCGTATAGGCCTCCATGTATTTATTAATACTATGGGCAATCCAGAATTTCAGTGTGCTTACCTGTTTGGCCTTACCAATGCGAAAATCATTACGCCAGGGGTCCTGCATATCAATTACAAAAGGAACATCGTATTTCTTTTTCCAGTACCTGCCCAAAGCACAGACGTGATGCAATGATGTCGAAAAAAACACCATGTCATACTTATTTGTTTCTAATAACGTATTCCCGGCTTTTTTGAACTGCAATAATGACCTTAATGAAACACTACCTAAACCTAATTTCCTGGTATATTTTTCGGGATAGGCTGCTACCCGGATTATTTCCAACCCATCGGGCAAGGTTGTCAACAGCAGATCGTCTTTGAAACTGTTGATATATTGTTCGTCAACGCAAATAACGGTTGGCAACCAACCATACTTTTGCATGTAGGGTAATACCATACGAATGCGCTGCATATCAGGTGCGTTTACAGGTGGAAAGTGTGGTGAAACTATCAGTACTCTTCTCATATAGATTATCCCGAAAAGCGCAATGTATGTCGGCAAATCTATATATTAAAATATGATTAAAACATATTAATTATGCATCATATTTTATCTCTTAAAAACCTGTAAATCATATACTTTACAGATAACTTATTTATAGTTCTATTTTTTGAATNNAATATCTGCTTTCAAAAGGGCTGTAGATGGACAAACCATATTCATATCCGGCTTCTTTCAACAGTTGCACTTTGTTTTTCGGAATTGAACCGAATGGATAGGCAATTGACAGCACTTTTTTACCGGTAACACGCTCCAGTATCGCTTTACTCTGCTGCAGATTAGCAGTAACATCGCCATAGGATAAATCTCCTAACCTTACGTGAAAATGTGAGTGAGAGCCTATTTCCATGCCCATCTCCGACAACAGTTTGATATCAGCCTCATCCATTAATGCAACTGTGGGCTTTCCAAATTGTGCATCCCAGTCGTTGTGGCCANNGTAAAACACCGCTTTCATTCCCCGCCGCTGCAATTCCGGTATGGCAAAGTCCCAAAGGTGTTTCGGGCAATCGTCGAAAGTGATGATAACTTTCTTCCCTTTCCTGAAATCAATATCTCCAAATACAGCAGTAGCATAACCCTCCTGCTCTAATACATCCAGCAGGCGTGTAAATGAGGCACAACTGATGCTATATGGTTTAAGCGCATCGAGTGCCGGGTCGTCCGTCACATGATGGAGCATTATAACCGGGGGAAAACTTCCTGGAAACATGTTGTTATTGAGGCAGAGGTTCTTCTAAAGCAACTGTGAACTCACGGGTCACCTCTGTCATAGGCCCTTCGATCTTATTGCCATCTTTATCTACCAGTGTCAGTGTAATTTTAGGTTTGCCCACAGGTATATGATGAAGGAAATACGCTTGCCATTTATCTACACTGATGGTGGTATCTATGNNCACTTTATTGCCATTACCACTTAATTCTGTATTCCAGGGGTAGAAATCAAATAACAAGTTGGCAATATCAGCCTCGCCCACATAATTACCTTTGGGCCTGCTGTAAAACACCATAGGCGTGCCGGGGTCATCCATTTTTACCACATTCCCCTTTTCGTCTATCTTGAAATGATACATCAGCGCTGCATCCTTGTTCTTCAGCGATTCATGATAAGAGCGTGACAGGAATGCCAGCAGGTAATGCTCCGTATTTTTAGCCAGTTGTACAGTATGTGTTGGGTCATACAATGCCGCGTAGGGTTCATTGTCCAGTATAAAGTGTATATGCTGACCTTGGGCAGAGTTATTACACATTTTTGTTTCAGCGTCTTCAGTCTGCTTTTTCAGGGCATAGTTTTTCACGCCGAAATCAAATGTCACTTTTACATTTTCACCGTCTGGTTGGGTGCTTACTTTATTCAGTGAGATGGTGGCGTTAAAAAAATCAGGTGAGCCTTTCACATCGGTCATACCTACAGGAGTGGCCTTTATTACAGCTTCTGTGGCATCCATATTATCTGCCGCTTCTTCCTTGGTCTCTTCATTACCACAGGCGGCAAACATCAACATACCACCCGCCAAAAGATATAATACGTGCTTCATAACTATATATTTTCCTTGCTCTACAAAGCTAAGGCTTATATGTTGGGCATACCAGCGCATTTTCACAAAAATTTTAGTTTTTAAGGCAGACATATAAAAACCTTATCTGTTACATTTGTTGCCCGAAAGCAAGTACATGGCGTATTTGACGCCAAGGGTGTTTTTTTACATTTTTGCACGTAACTTTCAACCCCATGCTGACCACATCAGAGATACTGAAAAGGGTAAGGCGGATAGAGATAAAAACCAAAGGGCTGAGTAACCACATCTTCGCAGGTGAGTACCATTCGGCCTTTAAGGGCAGGGGTATGTCCTTCAGCGAGGTGCGTGAGTACCAGCATGGCGATGATGTGAAGAATATTGACTGGAACGTGACCGCCCGCCTGCGTACTCCATTCGTTAAAGTATTTGAAGAAGAACGTGAACTGATACTGATGCTGCTGGTAGACATCAGCGGTAGTTCTTTATTCGGCACGCAGGAACGCCTGAAACGCGACCTGATTACCGAAATATCCGCAGTATTGTCATTCTCGGCAGCAACCAACAACGATAAAGTAGGTGTGATTTTCTTCAGCGATAAAGTAGAGAAATTCATACCGCCGAAAAAAGGCCGCTCGCATATACTGCGTATTATACGCGAACTGATAGCACTGGAACCTAACCAGAAAGGCGGTACGAATATAGCTGCCGCGCTGGAATACCTGAACCAGGTTCAGAAAAAAAGGGCCATAACATTCGCCATCAGCGATTTCATCAGCGACCCATACGAAAAGCCACTGCAACTGGCAGCACGCAAGCACGACCTGGTAGGCATACAAGTGTACGACAAGCACGACCGTGAACTACCCGATGCAGGACTTATACAGGTGATGGATGCGGAAACAGGACAGACGGCTTGGTTGGATAGCAGCGAAAGGNNCAGGCGTTCCGCAAAAGCGGGGCATCGCTGCTGAGCATACGCACCAACGAAGATTACGTAAAAGCATTGCAGGGATTTTTTATATCCAGGTAAGAGATGAACAGGGTAAGAAGTACATATCATTTTCTGTTAGTCATAGTGGCAATGATGTCATGCCTGTCTGCCTATGCACAGCCTGAGATAAAAGCGCAGATAGATGCACGGCAGATAGTAGTGGGCGACCAGCTACGACTGTTTATTGAGGCCAGGACCGACAAAGATGAAAAACTGGTATGGGCTACTATTCCTGACACTTTCAATACCCTGGAAGTAGTAGAGAAAAGTAAGATTGACACCACAACAGAAAAAGGCAAAGTCATCTACAAACAACGCCTGCTTATTACCGGTTGGGATTCAGGCATGTTTGTGATACCCTCTTTTACATTTACTTCGGNNTACCATTATGGTGCAGACGGTACCTGTGGACACTACCAAACCCTTTAAGCCCATAGTAGACATCATGGAGGTAAAGACCACCTGGCGCGATTATATATGGTATGTAGGGGGTAGCTTGTTGGCATTGGGGCTGATTGCTTTTGTTATCTACTACTTCCTGAAGAACAAGGGCGGGAAACCGCCGGTACCTCAACCTGCCAAACATGTTGAAACCCCAACAGAAAAAACGCTGCGACTATTGGTAGAACTGGAACAGAAACAACTATGGCAGCGCGACCAGGTGAAACAATACTATACTGAACTGACTGATATATTGCGCAGCTACATAGAAGAGCGTTTCAACACTCCTGCTATGGAGTTAACTACCGACGAACTGCTACTCGTAGCCAAACGTCACAGGGATATGCTGAAACATTATGAAGCACTGTCTATGATATTGCAGACGGCGGATATGGCCAAGTTTGCCAAAGCACAGCCTCTGCCACAGGAACATACTGATGCATTTGACCATACTAAGAATTTTGTGGCGGCAACAAAGCCAACTGTCGTAACAGAAAATACAGCAAAACAATGATAAAAGGATTATTNNCAAAGAAGTAAAGCCCACATGGCGTGTACAGCTGCGCCCGGCTATGTTCTGGCTACGTGTATTGTCACTGGTATTCCTCATTATTGCATTGGCACGCCCGCAGTCCAGCAGCACCAGCGAGTCTATTGACAGCGAGGGTATAGACATAGTTATATCACTGGATGTATCGGGCAGTATGCTGGCGGAAGACCTGAAGCCCAACCGGATTGAGTCTGCCAAAGACGTGGCGATAGAGTTTGTAGAAGCCCGCCCTACCGACCGGCTGGGCCTGGTGATTTTTGCGGGTGAGAGTTTTACACAGGTGCCTATCACCATCGACCATAATGTACTGAAAGAACAGATAAGTAAAATAAAGAGTGGTGTACTGGTGGACGGTACCGCCATAGGCATGGGCCTGGCAACAGGTGTTGACCGTCTGCGTGCTTCCAAAGCCAAGAGCCGTGTACTGATACTGCTGACAGACGGTGTGAACAATACAGGCCTGATAGACCCCAGCACTGCGCTGGAAATAGCCAAGCGCTACAAGGTGCGTGTATATACCATAGGCGTGGGCAGCAAAGGACAAGCACCTTACCCCGTGCAAACACCATTCGGCACGCAGAAGCAGATGATGCCGGTACAGATAGACGAAGCATTGCTGCAAAAGATAGCNNCACCAGCAACAAATCGTTGAAGAGCATCTACAACGAAATAGACCAGTTGGAAAAAACAAAGGTAGAGGTAAGCAGCTACAAGCACTATGCGGAGTTGTTCTTCCCATTCGCATTTATGGCTATTCTGCTGCTGTTGACAGAAATGGTATTGAGGTACACTGTTTTTAAGAGTGTAACGTAATACCCCCAACCCTTAAAGGGGCTTTCTTATTCCATCCACATCCGATATATCTATTACTGACGATAACCGACTATTCACGATACCTTACTTACCTTAAACGTCATTATTTAGCTTCAACAGATTTTAAAAACGGATTATTATCCTTAGCTTGTTTCTTGTATAGACTATACCTCATAGCTTGGCAGCCCAATTGTCAAATATATTCTACATAGACTCCCGTAGTTTAACCCTCTTTAGGGTATTGATATCCCTTGTTATCATACACGACTTAGCAGTCAGGCTCAGTGATTTTTCTGCACACTATACTGAACATGGTGTACTGCCCATGCAGGCCTGGCAGCAATACTATGCCGCTCCGGGCTTCTGGACATGGCTTGGCGGCAATAGCGCTTTCAGTCTTTTTTTGTTTGCGTCGGGCTTNNATCAGTAATGCTGATGATCGGGAAACATACCCGCTTAATGGCGGCTGTTTGCTGGGTAGTATTATTGAGTGTGCAAAACCGTAACCCTATTTTGTACCAGGGTGGCGACGATATGCTGCGCATGGTGCTCTTTTGGTATATATGGTTGCCGGTACATAAAGCCCCCAATGGTGCGATGTATAAAGTAACAGGCTGGGCAGTTACGGCATTGCTCTTGCAATCATTATGCCCTCTTTTTTTTTCAGGGTTGTACAAAGGCACCCTTGAGTGGTGGAGCGAAGGCACAGCATTTTACTATGCATTACAACTTGACCAACTTACAAGGCATCCCGGCTTGTGGCTGAGAGATTATCCTGCTATCACTATTGTGCTCACCCGCCTTGTATACCTGGCTGAGCTGCTGGTATTGCCGGTATTTCTTATGTCTTTTCTTAAAGAGGGCCTTCGTACAGCAGTCTTTATTACAATGGCGATGTTTAGCGTTGGTATTGCCACCTTTTTTATGATTGGGTTATTCCCATTGTGCATTTTTGCCTGCTCTGTGTTATTTATACCCACATCGCTTTGGCAGAAAATAGTTCCATTGCCGGCTGACATTGTCTATCGTAAAGAGCAGGGTATGGCTATTGCATGGACTAAACAATTTATTCTGCTGTTTGCTATGGTGTTGGTGTTATGGTGGAACCTGGCCGATGTTGGCGGCAGCAGGTTAAAATTTCCTCCTGCATTGCGTACACCTATGTATGCACTCAGGTTAAACCAAAGCTGGGGTATGTTTGCACCTACAGTGTTTAAGGAAGATGGTTGGCTGGTACTGGCAGCTAAGCTTAAGAATGGGGAGACAATGGACCTGAACAACGATAACATGCTGTTAGATTTTTCAAAGCCTGCCTATGTATTAAACAGGTTTAAAAACGATAGGTGGAGGAAATATACAGAGCAGGTATTTGCAAGCGGCAATCAGACATTGCGTTTACATTTAGCTAACTACTTAATATATACTTACAACAATGCGCATAGTGACAATGAACAGATAGAACAACTTGCCATTTACTATATGCTGGAGCGAACACAGCGTATTGGCAAACGTGCCGAAATAGAGAAAGTATTACTGTATGAAACGGCAGTAAAACAATAACCCGCTGATATCAGCGGGTTATTGTTTTATTATTCCTGGTATGTGATTAGTACAGATTAATAGTATTACAACCCTGTTGCAGAGTGAAATTGCCTGACCAGTAGCCGGAACCGCCTACCTGCTCACCATACCATGTATTGTTCTGCTGGGTAACTGTTATCGTAACGCAACCGCTCGCACCGCAATTGGGTGCTGATGAATAGTACTGTGTTATAGTGCCCCTGTACTGGTTGTTTACGTATATTTTAATTTGCCCGTTAGACCCTGTATTTGTCCAGAACATAGCCTGTGTGGCAGTAGATGAAGTAGAACTTGTACTACTGGTAGACGATGTTGAACTCGTACTACTGGTGGACGATGTAGAACTTGTACTGCTTGTAGATGACGTAGAACTTGTGCTGCTGGTGGATGATGTAGACCCGCTGGATGCGCCACCATAATAGCTCGGTGTGCTGCAACCACCTAAGTCAACAGCAGATTGACATACGCCGTAGCACTTACCGGTGATACTGCAGTAATATGGGAAATCCGAAGGACAACAAACGTTGGGCGACACAGGAACAAAGCCCTGGTCAGCACAATTGTTGGGCGCATAGTATGGCTGACAATTAGCAGATGAAGAGGTGCTGCTTGTAGAAGACGTACTACTTGTAGAAGAGGTTGAGGAGGTGCTACTCGTTGATGAGGTTGAGGAAGTACTGCTGGGCTCTATTTCATCTTTCTCGCAAGATGACATCACCAGTACGAAGCAGAGGATAGTACAGGTAGCTGTAATTAAGACGTTGTTGAGTTTAGCCTTCATAAGTATATATTTTTGCGTGTAATACAAGATAAAGAGAAGTTTTCATTCCTGCAATGCAGTTAGTGATTTTTCATATGTTATAAGTATGGCTTTTCATGCATTATAAATAGTGGTTTTTCATGTATTCTAAAGTTTTTCAGCTATCATGTTGTAGTACATATAGCCTGTGTGCAATGTTCCGTCTACCACAAAAGATGGCGTGCCGGTAACCCCTACGGCCTTGCCTGCCTGGTAATCATTCTCAATTTTTGATATAGTAGCTTCGCTATTCAGCCCTTTGTCCAATTGTTGCTGCGTCACCCCTGCTTCTAATGCCAATGCTATAACACCAGCTGAGTCAATCGGTATATTGCCGGTTGTCAGCAGCCTGTGTATGGGTTCAAACCTCCCGTTTTGCCTGGCCACTTCCGCCACTTTAGCCATCAACATACCCAATCCGTCTTTCGGGCTTACAAAATCTTTACACACCAGCTTTAGTTTCCCCTCTTTTACCGGGCCGTTCAGCAAACTGTCTAACACGGTAGTATAAAACTGGCGGCAATACACACAGTTATAGCTTGAAAAAATCATCAGGGTATGTGGTGACCTCATCTGGCCAAATACATGATTTTGCGTGCTGTCTACCTTTAATGATACAGTATGTTGCTGCGCAGGTACGGGCGTGGTGGCTATGGCCGCCCCAACAGATTTTGCGGCAGGTGGCGCTACATAACNNCAATACCAGTATTAACGTAATGGTTTGTACTACCGCCAGTAACTTAAACTCCGGTGATTTCATAAGCAGGATGTAATTGATAAATAACCAGGCGAAAGAGGGCACAAAGATATTTATGTACCCTCTTCAGCCTTGGCAGAATAGTTTATTGTAGTGTTAAGTCTTCTATCAATACGATTTTACACTGTTGTGCTTTGAGCGTTACAACCCCTTCACGAACCTCCGTTCCACCATTGCCAACTGCCCTTATTGTATGAGAGCCGGCATTGGTAATAGTGCCCACTGCTTTCGGGTTGCCGCAAGACAGTCCGTTGGGGAAGTAGTACAATGAACGGCCCACGTTTTCACCATCTATATAAACAGTGTATTCATTGTTCATGTCTATTTCCGAGCCCACATCTATCTGTCCGAAGTTTTTGCCGCCATAGTAATACTGGCAGCTGCCATCATCCTCATCAGCGTCTGCATTGTATGAATGACTAACAGGGTCTGTGCAACCCATAACGGTCTTGTCGCAGGATGAAAACAGTGTGAGTTGTGTAACTAAAATAGCGGTAAACAATAAGCAGTGTTTTTTCATAAGTCGGCGGTTTTAATTTACATGAATCAATAAAAATAGTAATTGATTGTTATGTTTGCAATGGGTACACCTGCAACTACTGGAAAGCAAAACTTATGAGACAGGGCTGGTGTCGGTGAAGTATGCTTTGGCGAAATAGTTAAGCCCCTTTAGGGGTTTGGGGTAACTAAAACATCTTTATAAAACACCTCTTCCTTTTGTGCTGGATATGGTCGTAGTTTTTCCAGTGACTGATGGCTTTTTCGTTGGTTTCGATAATGCCCGTAGTTTCAGCATGGGTCACTCCGTGCTCATACATCACTTTTTGCAGTTCAGTAATGAGGATGGCGCTGACCCCTTTGGCCTGCCACTCAGGGTGGATAGCAGTCAGCAGCAGGTCGGCCACTTTGGGTTTCTTTAATGCCTGCATAATGTGGTACCAGCCAAGCGGGAAGAGTTTGCCCTTGGCCTTTTGCATGGCCTCACTAAGCGATGGCAGGCTGATGATAAAACCTATCAGGTCACCATTTTCATCTTCAATCATCTTCACAAACCTTGGGTTGAGGATGCTGAAGTATTTATGGATATAAAAATCTGATAACTCTTTGTCCATCTTCACAAAGCTGAACAGGTCTCCGAAGGCGCTGTTGAGCAGGTCGAACGCGCGGTGGGCGTGTTGCTTCAATTCGGCCTGGCTGGTAAAATGCACTACTTTCAGGTTGTAACGCGTCTTAATCATTTCATTCAGCTTCAGCGCTTTCTCCGGTATAGCATCCGCCAGCTTCAGGCGAAACTCCACCCAATCCATTTCTTTGCCATATCCCGCAGCTTCCATATGCTCTTTGTAATAAGGCAGGTGATATTCTGACGCTATGGAGGGCAGGTAGTCAAAGCCTTCAATGAGTATGGCCTGGTGGTCGAGGTTGGTGAAGCCGAGCGGGCCATGTACACCTTCCATGCCTTTATCCTTTATCCATTTTTCTGCAGTAGCCAGCAGTGTTTTACTTACTTCTTTATCGTCTATGAATTCGATACGGGTAATACGGCCCAGGCGTGTGCCTGTTTTTTCGTTGTATGCCTTGTTGATAATGGCGCCAATCCTGCCGGCAACCTTGCCGTGCTTGATGGCTATCCAGAACTGCGCATCACAATGTTTGAAAGCCGGGTTGGTGGCAGGCTGCAACGACTGCAATTCGTCTTTGAACATCGGGGGCACCCAATATTTATTCTCCTTATACAGGTCGTAAGGGAATTGCGCGAACTTCTTCAGGTCGGCTATAGTATTGCAGGGCTGTATCGTCACCAACATCTTAGCTGTTTTTCTGCGTACAAGATAAGCCTTTATGACTATTGTTCTAAACGTAACAGATATTGTTTAATAGGTAATTGGCTTACCTTTATTGTATGGGCATAAAGGTTATTGTAACAGGGGCTACAGGCATGGTGGGCAAAGGCGTATTGCTGGAATGCCTGGAGGATGGCAATATATCGGAAGTGCTGCTAGTGAACCGCCAGCCGATAGGTATGCAACACCCCAAACTGAAAGAGCTTATCCATAAAGACTTTTACGACCTTGGCCCTATAAAAGAACGGTTGCAGGGCTACGATGCCTGTTTCTTTTGCCTGGGCGTATCCGTTATAGGCATGACGGAAGAACAGTACAGCCGCGTTACCTATGACCTGACGATACACTTTGCCGAAACTGTGATGCACCCCGGCATGACTTTCATTTATGTATCCGGCACGGGGACTGACAGCACCGAGCAGGGGCGTACCATGTGGGCGAGGGTAAAGGGCAGGACGGAAAACGCGCTGCTGAAGATGCCCTTCAATGCTGCCTATATGTTCAGGCCGGGTATCATATTGCCCATGAAAGGCATTAAGTCGAAAACTGGCTGGTATAATGCCGCTTATGTAGTGCTGCGGCCTTTCTTCCCATTGATGCGCAAATCCGCCTCGGTGACGGACACCATAAGAGTAGGCAGGGCGATGATAGAAGTAGCGCTTCATGGCAGTGATAAAAAGCATCTGGAGAATAAGGATATAAATCAAATAGCAGGGTGAAAAGAAATTTTAAGATTGACCAAATGATCGCAATAGCAACAGAAAGCGGTTATTACGATTTACATAACGATTATACTTTTTCCGGATATTATTTGTCCGGTGCTGTAAACAGGAGCCTTAAAATCTATTTTGAGAAAGTAACAGGTTCCTGGGTTAAGGACAGTGACCCTCAAAAAATCAATATAGTATTTCATGCAATTCAATATTTAAAAATCAATCTATCTTTTTATGATAAAGCGTTTGATTCAAACAGTACTTTATCTGATTTGAATAGTATTTCTGAAATAGCCTTTAAACCACCCAATGACTTTGATATGAATTGGTTTATAGAAGATAGCGTGAGTACAGAAGAAAACCATATAGTGTTTTTCATTGACTGTGATAATTATATTCGTGTATATGCTGATGAGATTTCTGTTTCTTTTGATTAGATAGTTTAGATGTGTTCGAAGTTCTACTATACGGTTAGCGGCGCAAGGCTAGAACCTGTACCTGATGCCCATGGTAGCTGGTAGCGAAATTGCGAAGTCACTGTCTATAAATTGAATCCATTCTACTTTATTCACTCCCCATGCGTTCCAATCAACACTGTAGTAGTTTTCAAACCAAACTTGTGTACTGCGTATTCCCACTTCGGTAGTGAACAAAAACCGGTTCCCCAAGGGAAGTACATACCCGGCCTGCAATCCAACAGCATATCCACGTTCTTGATAGGCATTGCCAAACAAATCTTCTTCAAAAATCTCGTCAGAATGATAATAACCTGCCGAACCACCTACGTATAAATAAGTTTTACCTAACGGAAATTTTTGATTCACTACAGCACCAATATAGATATTTCCACTGCTCCATTCGAGCTCACCCCCTTCTATTATAATGCCGACCTGTGTATTTTTAAAATTGTGAACGTATGTTAACCGTGATGTCAACCAAATATCTAAAAAGCTATGACCATCGAACACAATTGGTGCAAGCCCTGTACTTATACCGATTTCGTTTTTATATGCTGTAAGCATTGTTTTATTCCCCTGCACCTCATCTTGGGCGACTGCAGTCAAGGGAAGCAAAGCAAGTATTATCAGTAGTTTTTTCATAGGTATTGTTTTGTGGTTAGACATGGATTATTGTTGTATGGGTTGGTTTTTTAGTGGTTGTCAGGAGGCAACTCCTGACAACACAGATTTTAGGTTTTAACTTTTGACTTAATCATTTCATCCCCTCCAACTCTTTTTGCATCGCCAGCATTTTATCCCTTAATCGTGCGGCTTCCATAAAGTCCAGTTCTTTGGCGGCTTTCTCCATTTCTTTTTTCACTTTGACTATGGCTTTGTCTAACTGAGCGTATGTTTTGTATTCAACTTCATCCTCCGCAGCCAGTGGTGCCAGTTCTTCGTGTATGGCGTATTTGTTGTTGCTGTCGTAGCCCTTTATGTCCAGTACTGATGTCTGCTTGAATACTTCTTCCGTGCTCTTCTTAATGGTCATGGGTGTGATGCCGTGCTCAGTGTTGTACTTTATCTGCTTCTCGCGGCGGCGGTCGGTTTCGTCTATTGTGCGCTGCATGCTGTCCGTCATACGGTCGGCATAGAAGATTACAAGGCCCTCTGCGTTACGTGCCGCACGTCCTGCCATCTGTGTCAGCGAGCGTTCGTTGCGGAGGAAGCCCTCTTTGTCCGCGTCCAGTATCGCCATCAGGGATACCTCGGGCAGGTCCAGCCCTTCACGCAGCAGGTTCACACCTACCAGTACGTCTATAACACCCAGGCGCAGTTCCCTTAGTATCTCCACCCTTTCCAGCGTATCTACTTCACTGTGAATGTATTTACTTTTGATATCTATCCTTTTCAGGTATTTATCCATTTCCTCCGCCATACGCTTGGTAAGGGTGGTCACCAACACACGGTCGCCTTTCGTCACGCGTTTGTCTATCTCATCCAGCAGGTCGTCTATCTGGTTGATGCTTGGGCGTATCTCTATGGGCGGGTCCAGCAGGCCGGTGGGGCGCACTACCTGCTCTACCACCACTCCGCCCGTACGGTGCAGTTCATAGTCGCCTGGTGTGGCGCTTACAAATATCACCTGGTTCAGCAGGCCTTCAAACTCGTGGAAGTTGAGCGGGCGGTTGTCCAGCGCACTGGGCAGGCGGAAACCATAGTCCACCAAGTTCAGCTTGCGGCTACGGTCACCGCCATACATACCGCTTATCTGCGGAATGGTCACGTGGCTTTCGTCCGNNGTGCTTCCAATGGTTTGTTGATGCTTTTGAAATAATCGTGCTGTGCCATCATCTCATCCTGTATCTCGTGTATGATTTGCGTGAGCATATCTTTGGGCGCCAGGTACAGGTTGGCAGGGAAGATGGCGGCATGCTCCATAGTACCAATGCGCTTGCCCGTATCCGTCTGGAAACTTTCAATC
>DINJ01000144.1:45604-45946 GCA_002423665.1 Bacteroidetes bacterium UBA5543
CCACCTCATCGCCAAAGAAGGTGATGCGGTAGCCATAGTCCACATAAGGCAGGTTGATGTCCACCGTATCACCTTTTACACGGAAACTGCCCCGCACAAAATCGCCCTGGCTGCGGTGGTACTGTGCATTCACCAGGTGGTGCAGGAAACCATTGCGGCCTATATTATCGCCCCGCTTGAAGCGGATGATACCATTGGCATATTCGGTGGGGTTACCCATACCATATATGCAGGACACGGACGCCACTACTATAATGTCGCGCCTGCCGCTGAGCAGGTTGCTGGTGGCACGCAGGCGCAGCTTGTCCAGCTCTTCGTTGATGGAGAGGTCTTTCTCGATAT
>DINJ01000144.1:46065-46375 GCA_002423665.1 Bacteroidetes bacterium UBA5543
AAGTGTTGCCAAAGTGTTGCCATAAATTGAAATAAAATTCGCACAAATGGCATTTGTTGTTTTTTGTTGTCAATTGTTGCGTTTGTGAATTGCAACAATTTTTTGTTCCATTTTGTTGCCAAAATGATGCCAGAAAAATGAAATAAAAAAACCGCATAAATAGTTTTCATGACAATAGTTCAAAGAGCTACACGGGTGTTAACACCCAAATATTGATAGTCCCGAAATGGTCGGGATTTCCGTAAATCCATTCGTATTTACTACGGCCCCGAAACGTTCGGGAATATCATAACAAATATACGAAATAATG
>DINJ01000149.1 GCA_002423665.1 Bacteroidetes bacterium UBA5543
TCCTGTTCATTCACCATATCCGCATGGTAACCCCAACCCATACGGTCGAGGTAATACAAGACTATAAAGCCCGACACATCATTACCCACCACGCAGTATGCACCCTCAGACACAAGTTTCCTTAACTCTTCTTTCTGGTGATAATACACCTTATTAAACCCGGGGTTTTCTGTTCCCCACCGTCCGTCTATACGTGCCATGGCCAGTATAGGCATAGCAGCCAATAATACGGTCACCACTACCCGTTGTCCTTTCTTTTCGGTTGACAACAACCTGAACGCCCCATATGCAACTGCAATAAATAAGAGTGGCAGAAATGGAAAGAGGTAGTAATCATGCACCAGGGCAATCATATTAATTTCAAAAAAGTAATAAGCCGTAATCGACAGGAAGAGCAATAACAGTGGTAAGAACAACTCATGCTGCCACAGTTTGTTTCGGGTAAAAAAGAAAAGACCTGCAATAAATAGCGGTGTAGCTGCATAATTAAGCAGCATCTCGGGCAACATAGACACTAGCGTTCCTGTAAGTATATGTATTACCCCTGCAACGGTATATGTTGAAGTATCTAATACACCCGCTACTACCCCATTGCCCGTCCATCCAGGTATCACAGAGATATACCATGCCATAGCCGGCAACAGCATAAGAGAATACACTAATATTGGTGTCCACCTGTTTTTGCCTGAGTCTGACCTGTACATGAGCCAATAGGCCGCTGCCATAGACCCATACACTACAAAAGGAAGCTTTGCCAGTGTCACCAGGCAAAGGAACAACCCACTCAGTAGAATATGTCCGGATTGTTTAGTGTGTATATAACGGAAGAAATATACAAGCATCCATACGCCGCAACAAACCGCGAAGTTATCAGGCAGCGGATTGATGGTATAATAATAAAACACCGGTGAAAAGCTGATTGTCCATGCAGCTATAATGCCCGCAGCTTTATGGTTGAATATAATATTGCACAACCTGTACATCCCCCATACTGTTGCAAAGCCAATCAGCAATGTCAACAACCTGCTAATGATAATATGCCGGCCAAAAACTTTAAAGCATAACGCGAATACCCACTGCATAACCGGGAACTCCATCCTGTAAATTCTGTCTGTATGCGCATGGTTGTTAATACGGGGTTCGAGTATGTTCATACTTTCCGTAGCAAAGTTGTTGATGACCGTCTGCGTTTGTGTCTGCCGCCATACATGTACACCCACCAGGTCGCGGTTCAGCATACGGGCATGCAACACCAGGCTCAACAGCATCATTGCCGGCAGCAGGTAGCGTGCATTTCCCGATATATATTCTAGTCGCATGACTGTTGTATGCAATATACTTTGCAGCGTCGGCATTTACCCCATATGAACATACACTCTTCCAATATCCATCTAACATACCTCCCGATATAAACGCACCACTGCATTCCTAACCCTAAAAAATGCCTTTGGCAATTATTTAACTTTTCTATTTTGTAAACTTTTTATTACTTTGTGTAAAGTTTATTTTACATTTTGTAAATCAAATTAGTCATGTTAAAGAATTTATTATTACCAAACAAGTATAGAAAACTTGGTTTTCTCCTGTTGATACCCGCAATTATATTGCTCAATGCAGTATATATGTACGAGTACTCCATTCCCTTTATGTCTTATGAAGACCCTACAAAGACCGGCGACTTCCTGGATTTTAATAATCATGATTTTTCTGATGAACTTGCATTGCTGATTACCTTTTTCAGCTTGTTTTGCATCGCTTTTTCAAAAGAGAAAAAAGAAGACGAATATTTACAGGGCATAAGATTGCGTGCACTCCAGATTAGTGTGTATCTCAATTACCTGGTATTGGTGTTGGCGACGATACTCATTTACGGTGGGGGCTACATGTATGTTCTGTTTGGTAATTTATTTACCATCCTTATTATTTTCATCATAGTGTATTACTACCAGGTGCATATTAAAGGTCGTTTATCTAAAGAAGAACAATCATGAAAAACACGATAAAAGTAGAAAGAGCTAAAAAAGACATTACCCAGGCAGACCTGGCCGATGCAATTGGCGTCTCGCGACAAACAATTAACGCGATGGAGGCCGGGAAGTATGTACCATCTACATTGCTATCTCTGAAAATCGCCCGTTATTTCGGTGTAAAAGTGGAAGATATTTTCATGCTGGAACCCGGCGATTGACATATACCGGGAATATTACTTTAATAATCGGCGAATAGATATTACTTTTGCACGAAACAACGCAGTATTTGAAGACCCTGCTCGATCATAATCAGCTGAATATTACACTGCAGCGGCTGGCGCACCAGCTGATAGAAAACCATCTTCATTTTGATGATACAGCCATTATCGGCATCCAGCCCCGCGGGGTACTCCTCAGCGACAGGATAGCCGCACTGGTGCAAAAAATCACTAAGCAGAAACATATTGACTACGGCAGGCTGGATATTACTTTCTACCGTGATGATGTAGCGCAAGGCATACACATACCTAAGAAAACGGATATCGAGTTCAGCATTGAGGGACGAAATGTAGTGCTGATAGACGATGTGCTGCACACAGGCCGCACCATACGCTCGGCTATGGACGCTCTGCTGGACTTTGGCCGCCCTAAAAATGTAGAACTGCTGGTATTGGTAGACAGGCGCTTCAGCCGCGAGCTGCCCATACAGCCCGATTATATAGGCCATACGGTTGATACGCTTATGTCGCAGAAGGTAAAAGTGTACTGGGCCGAGCAGGATAAAAAAGATGAAGTGGTACTAATTGATTAAAAAGACGAACAAGTAAATGTCATTATCTGTACAACACTTACTGGGAATCAAAGAGCTGAAAACGGAGGATATACAGACCATCTTCCGCACGGCGGACAATTTCAAGCAGGTGTTGCAGCGTCCTATCAAAAAAGTGCCTACCCTGCGCGATACCACTGTTGCCAATATATTCTTCGAAAACTCTACCCGTACCCGCATATCATTCGAGCTGGCTGAAAAAAGGCTGAGTGCCGATGTAGTCAACTTTTCCGCATCAGGCTCCTCCGTATCTAAAGGCGAAACGCTGGTAGATACTGTCAACAATATACTGGCCATGAAAGTGGATATGGTGGTG
>DINJ01000117.1 GCA_002423665.1 Bacteroidetes bacterium UBA5543
GCAGGCTGAAACAACTGTAAGAGAAGTGGCTGAGATACTGGCTAAAGAAGAGTTTCATGCGCTGCCGGTGGTGGATGGTGAAAAGCTGGTGGGTATAGTAACAACTACCGATGTTATCAGGTATATGCTGACACAATATTAGTACTACCATTATTACTCAAAAAAAGGGGGTGCGAATAGCAACCCCTTTTATATTCTTATCCGCTGAAGGCGTCTTTTATCTTGTCGAAAAAGCTGCGGTCTTCCCGCTGCTCGGCTGCATTTTCACTTGGCTGGAANNAAGCCCTTGCCCTTCAGCCTGAATATCTTACCGCTCTGCGTGCCGGCAGGTATCTTTATTTTGGCCTTGCCGTCAATGGTCGGCACTTCCACCTGTGTACCGTTCACCACATCGGGGAAGGACAGGTACAGGTGATAGATTACATCCAGCTCGTTGCGCTTCAGCTGCGGGTGTTTTTCTTCTTCTATGAGTATCAGCAGGTCGCCTTTGGGGCCGCCGCGTTCGCCGGCATTGCCAGCGCCGCTCATGCTCAGCTGCATACCATCGTACACACCCGCGGGTATATCTATATTGATTGTTTCTTCGCCATACATACGGCCCTCGCCTTTACAGGCAGTGCACTTGGCCTTTATCTGCGTGCCCTCACCATTACAGGTAGGGCAGGTAGTTACCGTTTGCATTTGCCCCAGGAAGGTGCTCTGCACCCTGCGTACCTGGCCGCTGCCGCCGCATGTGCCGCAGCTTTGTACCGATGCTGAATCTTTTGCCCCGCTGCCACCACAGGTGTTGCAGGCTACATATTTCTTTACCTTGATTTTCTTGTTCGCCCCGTGTGCTATCTCAGCATAGGTCAGTTTCAGTTTTACCCGCAGGTTGGCGCCACGTGTGCCCCTGCGCGGGCCACCCTGGCGACCACCNNAAGTTCTGGAAGATATCTTCCATACGCATGCCGCCGGGGCCCTGGCCACCGCCAGATGCACCACCCATGCCTGCATGGCCAAAACGGTCGTAGCGGGCTTTCTTGTCCGCATCGCTCAATACATCATAAGCCTCAGCCGCTTCTTTAAACTTGTCTTCGGCAGACGCGTCCCCCGGGTTGCGGTCGGGGTGGTATTGCATGGCAATTTTCCTGTAAGCTTTCTTTATCTCATCAGCACTGGCCCCTTTCGAAACCCCTAACACCTCATAGTAATCGCGTTTTGACATAATATGCTTTGGTATCCCTTCAGTNNCCACCACTTTGGCGTGGCGTATCAGCTTATCGTTCAGGTAATAGCCGGGCTGCACCACATCCAGTATTTTGCCCTTCATATCTTCATTGGGGGCGGGTATCTCCGTAATGGCTTCGTGTAGGTCGGCATCAAATTCATGCCCCATGCAGTCCATCGGTTTCAGCCCTTTTTGCTGCAGTACGTGCTGCAATTTATTAAAAACCAGCGTCGCGCCTTCCTTCAGGCTGGCGGGGTCGTTGTCGGTTTCCATCTGCTTCAGGGCACGGTTGCTGTCGTCCACCACGTCCAGCAGGCTTTGTACCACGTCTTTGCCGGCTGTTGATATCAGTTCTATTCGCTCTTTGGCTGTACGCTTGCGAAAGTTGTCAAACTCCGCCACCAGCCTCAGGTTTTTATCTTTCAGCTCGTTTATCTCGTCCTGCAATTTTTGCAGTTCGTCCACTTCCTCTGTTATTTCTTCGGTTGCCTCTGCCTCATCTATAGTTTCGGGTACACCGGCCTGGTTTTCAGTGTTTTCAGCCTCTTCCCGGTTTATTTCCTGTTCTGTAGCCTTATCGGTCATTTTATGCTTTTTTTTGAAAATCATCCGTAAAGGTAATTGCAAAAGCCTTGCCAGCGGCAAAAAGGGGACAAAATGTCGCGCCGCAGGCGCTGCTGTTCGACAAATTGGCAATTCGGCAATTTGGTAATTGGTTAATAGGGTAAAAGGTTAATAAGGTAATAAGGGGTACATGATGAGTAGAAAGTTGGGGTAAATTGTTAACTCTGTGAACGCCTGGTTTAACTGTCGGGAATATCATGTATTTATAATTTATTGTGAATGAGTTGTTTAGCACCTGTTTGTTAACCGTTGTTAACCCTGCACGTATTTCTCCGGGAAAAACGGCTGAAATAAAAATCCCGCCGGTGGGGCGGGAGGGGGATGTGCGGGTGATATGTGTTCTCGGTTTCATTTATTAATGCGACAATCTGCTAATCCTCCTGAGGCGGACAGGTGCCGCAATTACGGCATATTTACTACTGCAATAATACAATAATAAGTTGATTGTAAGAAATGTAATTCAGTTTTGTTGGCGCAAGAATGTTGTATAGGTAGGAGGGTAACGTTTCTGTGCCATAGACAAAACGGCTTAATCAAAGTCACGATATGCAGCTTTCTTATTTAATGAGTAACCCATGGCGAGTATGGCACAAGAACCCGTCACACAAAGCACGGCTGCATTCTTGCGCCAACGTGGGCCCACTTTCTTTTGCTTGGTTAGAATCGTATTTACACTTGGATACTATTACAATGTTTGATTTCCTTAATTTTGCATAATGGGAAAAGATGCGCGTTCGGTTTCGGAGTTCAATAACGAACTAAAGCTTAAGGGCTTCAATGTATTCCAGATAGAGAAGGATGATAATGCCACCCTAAAATATAGCAGGAAGGATTTTTATAAGATATGCCTGACAACAGGCAAGAGCCGCATTCATTATGCCGACCGCAGTTTTGACGTAGAGGGAACGGTATTGTTTTTTGGCAATCCGCACATCCCATATTCATGGGAAACATTGTCCAGCTCCTATGTTGGTTATACCTGCCTTTTCTCTGAGGATTTTTTAAACCTGTCGGAACGTTCGGACAGTTTACAGCACTCACCGCTATTTAAGATAGGAGGTACCCCTGTGTTGGATATTGTGCCTGAGCAACGCGCGTTTTTAAACAGCATATTTCAGAAAATGATTGAAGAACAGCAAACGGAATATACATATAAAGACGACCTGATAAGGAACTACATACACCTGATTCTTCATGAAGCGATGAAACTTCAGCCTTCAGACCATTTCGACCAGCACAATAATGCCGCATCACGTGTTACCTCGGTGTTTCTGGAGTTGCTGGAAAGACAATTCCCGGTTGAAAGTACTGACAAACCACTGGCGTTAAAAACACCAAAAGACTATGCTGCTTCACTTGCTATGCATGTCAATTATCTAAACCGCTCAGTAAAAGAAGTAACGGGCAAACCTACAAGCACACATATAGCGGAGCGTATTATAGCTGAAGCCAAAGCAATATTGCAGCATACTACCTGGAATATTGCAGATATTGCATACGCCCTTGGTTTTGAATATCCTACGTACTTCAACAACTATTTTAAGCGCATGACAGGAACTAATCCTAAGTCTTACAGAGAGCTGGTGGTTTGATTTTCTTAATTATTGGTTTGATTATCGTTTGCCGACGAAATCTCCCCTTTCTACTTTTGTATCTGCAATTCATAATACAATTGAGATATGAAACTAATAACAACATTCGTGGCTTTGTCTGTCCTTATCCAGGTACAGGTATTTGCCCAAACGAACACAGGAAAATCAAATCAAAAATCAGTTAAGATGAACCAGTCAGAACATTATACCTTTCAGCTAAGTGACAAGGTAACACGACAAAAAGTAACATTTAAAAACCGCTATGGTATTACACTTACCGGCGATTTGTACCTCCCCAAAAACAGCGGAGATAACAAGTTGGCAGCATTGGCCATAAGTGGCCCTTTTGGTGCGGTAAAAGAGCAATCATCAGGGCTGTATGCAAACCGGATGGCGGAGAGGGGTTTCGCAACGCTCGCATTTGACGCCTCTTATACCGGAGAAAGCGGAGGAGAACCACGCAACGTAGCATCTCCCGAAATTAATACAGAAGACTTCAGTGCGGCTATTGACTTTCTTGGGTTGCAGGATAATATCGACAGGAGCAAAATAGGCATAATTGGTATTTGTGGCTTTGGTGGTTTTGCCTTGAATGCTACAGCTGTAGATAAACGAGTGAAAGCGGTGGCTACCACAAGTATGTATGATATGTCAAGGGTGAGTGCAAAGGGATACTTTGATGCTACTACGCCCGAACAACGTGCCAATGTACTGGAACAAATGAGCCTGCAACGCTGGGAGGATGCTAAAAATGGGAAACCTGCATTGAGGCCAATGGGCCTGCCCAATAAATTACAGGGCGGTGAGCCGCAATTTGTAAAGGACTATTTTGACTATTACAAAACGGACCGTGGTTTTCATGAGCGTTCTATTAACTCCAATAGTTCATGGACGATTACATCTCCTCTTTCACTGATGAATATGCCGATACTAACGTATATCAATGAAATATCGCCAAGGCCGGTATTGATAATTGCGGGTGAAAATGCACACTCACGTTATTTCAGCGAAGATGCTTTTAAAGCAGCGAATGAGCCCAAGGAGTTAATGATTATTCCGGGTGCTGTACACGTTGATTTGTATGACAAAACTGATGTGATACCGTTTGATAAACTGGTTTCGTTTTTCACGGAAAATCTAAAATAATGCGGCTCGCAATCATTGTGTAAATTGTGAGTTCACTTTTTAAATATTGAAACTATGCCACACATTAGCGTAAAACTCTGGACAGGTAAAACAGAAGCAGAAAAAAAGAAGTTGGCGGAAGAGCTTACTAAGACTGCAATGTCATTACTGGGTAATGGTGAAGAATCATTTTCAGTTGCTATAGAAGATGTTGAGCCGCATGAATGGAAGGAGAAAGTGTATATGCCGGAAATAATAGGCAGGAAAGAGAAATTGTATAAACAACCCGGCTATAAAATGTAACGACAATCTATGACACGTTTAATAACATTAGCAACTATTGCACTACTGCTTAGCTGCAATACAAAAAATGAATATAAAATGGAAACACGTAGTATATTTCCCAAAGGGGTGGAGTTGCCGAAGGAATGGTTTACGGGCAATACTTTCATATTTCCTTTGGTTTCAAAAGATAAAAACAATGAGTTTTCTGCAGGTGTTGTGACCTTTGAACCTAAAGCAAGAACCCTGTGGCATACACACCCCAAAGGGCAGGTGTTGATTGTAATAGAAGGGGAGGGACTTTACCAGGAAAAGGGATATCCTGCAAGGTATATAAGGCAAGGTGATGTAGTGAACATTTCTGAAGATACGGAACACTGGCATGGCGCTACAGCTAATAGCCAAATGGCACACATTGCCATTACAAATTATAGAGAAGAAGAACAGGTGACATGGCTGCAACCAGTAACTGATGACGAGTATATGAAAGCAGGTGGACAGCCAATAAGATAAATANNTATAACGGCGTTAGCAACACTTGCTAACGCCGTTTAAGTTATTTGTATAACTGTATCCCTACTTCTTCACCCCGCATGTATTCATGCCGAAGATGGCATATAGCGGGCAGAAGTTGAGGAGGCTGGTGACTAAAAATATGGCTGCTACTACCATCAGCACAATGGCGAGTGTGCCGGTAATGACATTGGTAAAATAAAGGCCGGCAATAATAGCCGCTACCAGTATCCTGATGACTTTGTCTGTAGTACCCATGTTCTTTTTCATAATTACCTGTTTTAGTTGTTAGTTGAATTTTTCAATGATAAGACCCAAAACAACGGCTATTGAAATACAGAGTACGCAAACCAATATGAACTTGACGACTTTGCTTTTCATAGTCCTGCTTTAGCAATAGTAAATGTAAAATATGCATTTTTTTACGAAAGTGACATATGTTACAAAGCGGGGTGATAATTATCACCCCGCTTGCAGTTGAGTTATGAAAACACTGAAGATCTTATTTTACTATCCTGTAGGTGGCGTGCCCGGCAGAAGTAGTGATGTTGAGGATATACATGCCCTGCGGTAAGGCCTGCAAAGGTACTGCAATGGTATTGTCAGTGCTGTACTGTTGTGCAAAAACAACAGCGCCTGTAGTGTTCATCAGCGTTACCGTTTTATCGCCTGCATGGTTGCCTGCGTCATGTATGTATATATAATCCTGCGCGGGGTTGGGGTACACTAGCATATCGGTGGATAATGTATTATCACCAACCGATACTGCTATCATGCCCTTAAACTCAGTACTGTTTTCGTGGAATACAATGTTGTAATAATTAACATGGTCTGCATCTACGGTTACTACCAGGTCGGGGTTGTCTTTGCCCCATACGTCGCCAAATAGTTTGTAGGTGCCGAAGGGCAGGTTGGTGAAGGAGAAATTTCCGTTTACATCTGTAAAGGTATGGTCTACAGTCACGTCGTTCATATCTGTGATAANNTGTCAGCCAGTTTCATTTGGCTGGCATCATCAATTGCGTGACCTGCCAAAACAGAAGGGCCGCCGAATGGGTTCATGGCTTCGGGCAGTAGTATGATGACACCGTTTTTAGAGGCCGGTTGCGATATTTCTTTTCCGCCTGACCACCGGAGTGAGTAGGTGGTAGCGGATACGTGATAAGCGGGAATGTATTTCTTATAATCTGTTGCAGTGGTTTTCAATACAGCTTTCATCACCAGCTGGCAACCGGTGTTGAGGGTAGGGAATGTGTCTACCTGGAAATAGCCGTTGGTGTCTGTTTCCAAAGTGTCAATATAGCTCAGTACATCCCCCGGGCATTTGCTGATGAGGTACACCCATGCGTCTTTTTGCGGAGGTCTTTTTGCCGAGCTGCCCAGGTACACATAGCCGCTGAATTTGCTGCTTTGCACTACGCAGATGATAAGGGTGCTGTTTTGATTGCTGCCGGTTGATGTCAGCAGATTAGAAATATAAGTTGTGTTGTCGCAGTTAAGTGTTGAAACAAAATATTTGGAGCCATTAGGAATGGCAGGCAGTTGTACAGAAAAGAAACCGGAGGCATTGGTTGTGTCCATAACAGGCGTAAAGGTAGGCGGCCCGCTGCTGGTATCGGGGTATATATGCACGATTGCCCCTTGTACCGAGTCGCCATTTGTGCGCTGCACCATCCCGGTTACAAAAAATTGCCCCTGCGCCATATGAGCAACAGACAAGAGTAGTATGAGCAGGTATAGTTTCTTCATTGCATCATTATAGACGAGTGAAGGAATGAGAATGTTAGTCAGCCGGTTCATGGTTATAATGTTATTTAGTCAGTTTATAACCTACCATCAGCCGCAAGTAGGGTTGCGTGTATATTTTTTGCAGCTGCTTGTCGGGCACCGAGTTGACATCCACTCCCGATTTGTGCAGCATCAATTCCACCATCAGCCTTTCTTTAATAGTAGCCGAAGCCCCCAACATAAAACCATAGCGCCAGAAATTATTCGTTTCCGTAATCTGCCTTGGCTGATAATTGCTGAAAGGCGATGTATTATAAGGGAATATGGTGTTCACGTCTTTACGCGGCGGACCGGGAGGCGGC
>DINJ01000237.1:0-5610 GCA_002423665.1 Bacteroidetes bacterium UBA5543
GCCAACTGTCCATTACAGTTACCGGCACGGCCAGGAATTCAACGTCATCTTCGGCAACCGCTTTGATTTCGCTCAGGCTGTGTTCCATACAGCATGTAAATGTCATAGCGCAGCTTTCGTTGGGGTTTACATAATACAGCAGTAGTTCCCTGCCTTCATCGTCCTGGCGCAATACTTTTACTGATCCTTTGGTGATGATAGGTATCTGCCTGATGGTTTGCCCGTAATCCAGTATCGTTTCCCCCGCCTTTACCGACATCGGTTGGGCGGTATCATATATCTCATCTACCAGTTTACGTTCAAATAAGGCCTCAAAGCTGTTTATAGTCTCCAATTCTCAGTCTGTTTACAAGCTTAAAGTTAACCAAACATCATTAAATATTCAGGATTTGCAGGATGGTACTACTTTCCCTAAATTAGTTCTGTTTTTATATGAAAGTATTGTATTCTACCCTGTCGTTAATCTGCTTGTGCCTGCTGGGCTTTGCGCAAACCGATACGACAAACGGCTTTACCGCACCGGCAAAAGTATCGGGCAACGCGCGCGACCTGGCTATGTACCTCTGCGATGGAATATATAGCGACACCCAGAAAGCTAATCTGATATTCAACTGGATTACGCATAATATCGAATTTGACATCAAAGCCGCCAAAGACCCGGACCGCCCGCCTGTGGTTGTGGCCGACGTGTTGAAAAACAGGAAAGCTGTAGGTGATGGTTATGCGGCGTTGTACAAAGAGATGTGCCTGGCTGTGGGGTTGGAAGCTGTGCGTATTGATGGCTATGTCAAAAGTTGGAAGTTTGACAATGGGGATGAATTCTATATTCCCCGTCACGAGTGGTGCGCGGTAATGATTGACCGGCGTTGGGAGTTGGTGGACCCTACTTTCGGGGCGGGAGGCATTTTACGTGCTCCCGGTTGGTTCCGCACTCAGCTCAATCGCTTTACCAAAGAGAAAGTTATTTATTCAAAAAAGGAAGTCTTCCAGTTTAGCTATAGCCCGAAGTATTTTATGATGAATCCCATGGATTTCCGCCGTAGCCTCCTGCCAGCCGACCCTCTATGGCAACTGGCTAAAATGCCGCTACCGCTGGAGATATTTGAAAAAGGAGATACGGCAGTGCAGGAATTCAATGCAAAAAATGATGGAAGGGTGAACCGCTCGGCCGAACTGGAGTACATTGCCAGGTTGAATGAGGAACAGAAACTGAAAGAGGCATCGGACAGGATGTACAAATTCAACAAGCGTTTCCCCACGGTGTTGGCGTCAAAAGAGATATTGCACACAGCGGAGCAGCTGACAAAATATGCCTCACGCAGGCACGTGCCCCCACGCAGCACGTACGAGGATGCATACAGGGGTATGGTGTTGGCCAGGGGATACCTGGAGCAGCAGCGCAGCTACATGCCAGAGCACTATAATCGCCTGAAGAAAAAGAATGTAGATAAGAACAGGGATGCTAACGACCGTATCAGGCGTATACGGGTTCATGGTAAGTCACTTACCTCTCAATGCAGAATGCACGGTTCTGCTGCAGAGCGGAAATACGATGCGTTGGAGAGTAAAAGGAACAGNNGCAGATATAGCGATTGAGAAAATCTCGCCCGGGCGTATTGACAGCATTAAAACAACTGCTATGCCTAAAGATGTAAGCGACCCTTCGTTGTTAGTGATTGCAGACACCATTGCCGCAAAAAACAAGCGCCTGAAAGCCTCGAATATGCAGGTGATAGATAAAATGCAGGCCATTACTATGCTACAGGACGAGAACAGGGCCCTATCTGATATCTTGTCCCGGCTAGTGCCATATTCCGATACTGTTCTGGCATATGAAACTGAGGCAAGGCTCAGTTTCAGGGATAGTTACGATGACGATGTAAAGGTCTTGATGCAGGCTTTTGAAACCTTACGCTTTAAAGAGGGAGATTCAATACAGCAGGCATATCTCAGGAATTTTGATACCCTGGTAGTCTTCTACGAAGATTTGCTGAAAATATACTTGGATCAGGCTGATTTGTATAAGTCATCGCTCAGGGATATGGAGCAATACCGCCGGTGGAATAATACAAACGAAAAGATAGTTTCATCCTACGTAAATGCTTGCAAGGGATATTCAGAATGTCTGGCGCAGTACCGGCAAAATATGGATGTATATTCTAACTACCTGGCAGATAATAAAAATGCCTTTGAAACAATGGCTAAAATGTATGAGGAAGAACTGGACCTGCTGGACAGGATGGAGGAAGGTGAAACGGCCCGAAGAGAGGCTGAAGAAGCAGAACTTAATGAAAATAAGTCTTTTGACGAACGTGAGAACGACCGTCAGCAGCAACAGGTAAAGGAGATGCTGGACGCCCTCACGGAGGTTTTAAGTAAATAAATTTTGATGTCTATAAGGATGATAAATGTCACTTTTTAGGGAGTGATACATCATCTTTTGCCGTGGTACAGCCGGGTACTTTTGTATAAACCTAACGTACATGGCGGAAGTTCTTTTTGCAAAGTTCCGGTCTTATACTATTGACGAACTGCTCAACAAACTGGATGAGGGCTATTATACAGCCCTGGATATCGTTTGCACTAATGCACGTAATTGTGCAGCTCAACTAAGCGTTTACACTGACCATCCTTCACTCGGGGTTTATTCAGGTTCGTACACAACAGTTCTTGACGATGTGCAAAGATTGTTGCTGTTCAGGAAAGAAGTGGTAATTCCCTACGTGCAAGAGCTGAGGGCCAAAGTAGAGGATGGCCATAACTGCAAGAATTGTTCCGGCAAATGCCATGTGGGACATAATGCGCAAATGATGAGCCTGCTCGCTTCGCACGATGAAATTAAAGAATTGTTATCTTCTATAAATAACCTGGCTCTGCCCCTCCATAAGGACTTGCATTACCCGGATGCATATCGTATTTTAACCAATGAAATAGCGGTCATTGAAAATATGCTTACAGAGCTGTTTTATATTGAAGAGTCCAGCCTGATACCAAAGATATTGGAGGCGCAAAATGCTATCAGNNAGGTACAGCCTTCAGCTAAGTCGTGCTATCATTGTGGTACTGTATGTACTACTACTAATATTGCTATTGACGATAAGCTGTTTTGTTGTGATGGTTGCAAGCTGGTGTACGAAATATTGGATAAAAATGGCCTCTGCAATTACTATGAACTGCAATCTCACCCCGGACTCTCGCAGATAAAGCCCCTGCGCAACGATAAATATGCCTACCTGGATAATGAACAGATTGCAGAAAAACTGTACAAGTTCACAGATGGTAATATTACCATTGTCACTTTATACCTACCGGCCGTTCACTGTAGTTCCTGCATGTGGCTGCTGGAGCATATGGGTAAGCTNNCAGGAAATAAGCCTGAGACAGGTAGTTGAGTTGTTAACAACTATCGGTTATGAACCGTACATCAGCCTCGACGAAACTGATAAAAAAGAGAAAAGCAGCTTTGACAAGCAAAGAATATACAAACTGGGTGTAGCAGGTTTTTGCTTCGGCAATATCATGCTCATGAGTTTTCCTGAGTATCTGTCCTCCAACAATGATATTGAACACCAGTATGCATCCTTGTTCCGAATATTGAATCTGGTGCTTGCGATGCCGGTATTCTTTTACAGTGCCTCTGAGTTTTTTACCAACGCATGGGCTGGGCTAAAACAAAAAACACTGAATATTGATGCGCCTATAGCTCTGGCACTCATCATTACATTTGCGCGCAGCTTGTACGAAATAGGAACCGGCACCGGGGCGGGCTTCCTGGACAGTATGTCCGGTATTGTATTCTTTATGCTGGCAGGACGTATTGTGCAGGACAGGACGTTCCAGTCTATTTCTTTCCATAGGGATTATAAAGCCTACTTCCCGATAGCGGTGAATGTTGTTACTCCTGAAGGAACCGTAAGTCGCCACCTGCAGGACTTGAAAGAAAAAGACGTTGTTGAACTATATAACGATGAAATTGTACCTGCCGACTCGGTAGTGGTAAATGGACGGGCGAAGATTGACTATAGCTTTGTAACAGGAGAAAGTGAACCTGTAACGGTTGAAGTGGGTAAAACAGTATATGCAGGAGGCAGGCAAACGGGCGAGAAACTCACTGTTCAGCTTATTAAGCCTGTAGCTTCCAGCTATCTTACTTCTCTGTGGAACCATAGCGCTTTTAGCAAAAACAAAGTAGAGCAGAACAGGAGGGATAGTGTTATCCACCTGCTCAGCAAATATTTCACCATAGTCTTATTGGGGCTGGTAGCACTCACGGCCGCATATTGGGCTTTTGTTAACCCGGCTATGATTATACAGTCAGTTACCGCTATGCTTATTATTGCCTGCCCTTGTGCATTGCTGCTGGCGGTCACATTCACGCACGGCAATTTGCTGCGCCTGCTCAGCAACGGCGGATTGTACCTACGCGATGCTTTTGTAATAGAGCAGGTAGGGTATATCAACCATATCGTGTTCGATAAAACAGGAACACTTACAGAAGATGCCAGTGATTACGATTTGAAAGGAGATATTTTNNCCTACTGAGGATGAGAAAGACGCCATTTGTACAGCGGCTTTATCCAGCAGCCATCCTTACAGCAAAGCGATAGTTGCTTTCTTAGGTAATAGGGGCAGGAAACAGCTTGATGAGTGGAAAGAGTTCACCGGTAAAGGCATTAAAGCTATCTCCGCCGATAAATATATATACATTGGCTCTTCACGTTTTGTATCAAATACAGAAAGTGCCGGGCCGGATAATGCTACCTGTTATATCAGGGTGAATGATAAGTTGGCGGCATTCCATATTACGCCAAGGTTCAGGGAGGCTATGCCGCAGGTGATGCAGGAACTGGGCAAAGGTTATAAATTATCACTTCTTTCCGGCGACAACGACCGTCAGCAATCATTCCTGCAGGGTTTGTTCGGCAACAACGGTAAGTTGTTGTTCAGGCAGCAGCCGGTAGATAAACTGAATTACATCGCTGCACAGCAGGCAAAAGGTGATAAAGTGCTGATGATAGGCGATGGGTTAAATGATGCGGGTGCATTGCAACAGAGCAATGTAGGCATAACGCTCGCCAGCGATGTCAACAACTTTACACCCTCCTGCGATGCCATTCTCGATGCCAAACGATTTGCATGGTTGCCCGGCTTGCTGAAGCTCGCAAAGTCAGGCAGACAGATTATCAATTTTACATTCGTTCTTTCTATCATATACAATATTGTTGGGTTGACAATTTCCATGCAGGGATTGATGAGCCCGCTGATTGCTGCTANNGTAACAACCGGCCTCAGCAGCCTGATGGCGAGACGTTATAAGCTGCATGTATAGAGGCTCATGACAAAAACATGACTATTGTCATCTTTAAGGTTGAGTAAGGTCATAAGGCATGAGGTGAGCCCGTAATATTTTTGATTGTCAAAATTTTAACAATAACTGATGAGCGCATTATATCTCCTGGTCCTGGCAAGTATAGCCGTAGCGGCTTTCTTTTTGCTGGCATTTATATGGAGTGTACGTTCCAACCAGTTTGAAGACCAGCAAGGCTCCGCTATGAGAATGCTGCACGATAATGAAACTCCGCAAACAAATACAGAAAAAATCTAAACGGT
>DINJ01000237.1:5761-6002 GCA_002423665.1 Bacteroidetes bacterium UBA5543
CTATTGATATACTCATCACACTGATATGGGTAGTGTTTGGTGTCAATATGTTCGGTACCATCATCAAACGCAGGGAGCGTCACTTGTACGTAGCTATATGGTTCTACATAGCCACATTTATTACAGTGGCTATGCTGCACGTCGTTAACTCATGGGAGATACCTTTCTCCGCACTTAAATCTTATTCATGGTACGCAGGCGTGCAGGATGCGCTGGTACAGTGGTGGTATGGCCACAACGC
>DINJ01000083.1 GCA_002423665.1 Bacteroidetes bacterium UBA5543
AGAAGGAAAAGAAGATGAACTGGTTGGCAGGCTGCAGGATAAGCTGGGAAAAACACGTGACGAAGTAGTGGATTGGATTAAATCGTTAGGGTAATGGATACAGTTGATTTTCAGAGGCGCTGGCCTGAACTGAAGCAGCAGGTAAAAGCTGAATACCCGGATATAGATGAGCAAGACCTGGACTATGAGCTGGGTAAAGAACTGGAGCTACTGAAAAGGCTGCAGGAGAAAACCGGGAAGACACGCGAAGAGATTTTTAACTGGCTGCACATTATGGGATAGGGGGGATTCATCCCCCACTTCCTTTAAACTGGTGGTGTGCTTCTTTGAATAACACATTGAATGTAGTAAGCGAACCATATATACCCGTAATGTATTGCTGCAGGTCCACTTTTTCTTCATCGGTCAATACTTTGTGGGCGTTTATTTTTTGCTCTGCCAGGCGCAGCTTGTCGCGCACCATCACTATTTTATGAAAGAANNAGCAGTGCCGCCGTCTACAGCTTCTATTACTTTCAGGTCAAATTCTTTATTGATGCTCTTGGTGCCGCCCTGCGACTTGAACCAGATGATGTACAGCTCGCTGGACACATCTACAATAACACCTTTGCCAAAATGCGGATGCTCCACACGGGAGCCTATGCCTAATGTCGTTTCCATTGTTCGAATATAATGGGAAAAATAACTCAGTTAATAATTACCTCTTTTGGTTTCCTCAAGCAGGCGCAAGGTGTTTTCAATGGCTTTATCGCTATGCCAGCTGCCGTGGCCGGGTATGATTGTTTTGAACCGCCTTTCCCTGAAGTGATTTTTCATTTTTGTAAGGCTCTGTGGCCAGGCGGCCATATCCGCATCTTCTATATTGCCGNNATTGCTATGCCCGCTCTTAATAAAGCAGCCACCATAGAGGAAGTTTTTTGATGGTATATACAGCACGATATTATCGATGGTATGGCCGGCGCCGGGATAGTAGGCCATCACTTCTATATCTCCGCAGCGGAAAGTTGTATCATCATTGTAAAAGATGTGCTTGGGTTGAGGGTAGTCGCGCTTTAGCGCTTCCTGTGCTGTGAGGTGGTGGCTGTAGGTGGGTATGCCATGCCTGTGCATGGTGGCAATACTGCCAATCCTGTCGGCATGAGCGTGTGTGATGACTGACAGAACTATTTTTTTGTGCAGGCTGTCTGTTATCCATGTTATTAATTGCTCCGCCTGTGCACTATCCCAAGGCGTATCGAAGAGCATAGCTTCATCACCCGATACTACCACCACAGCATTGGCATCAATGTTATTATAATTGCCTACATCGCCGTATGATACGTAGAGGTAAATATTGCTATCTACTTTGGTGGTTTTGATGGAGTATTGGGCAGATGCGGTGGTAGTAGCACCGATTAACAGTAAGAAAACGGCATATGCCAGTTTGTTTTTCATTTTTATTTAGTCGATAGATTAATTTCCTAAACTTAATAAGTAAAAACCAGCCATAATAACGACTGACAATAAGATAGAATATATTACTGTCAGTTTCATTGTTTTACCATCTACTGAAAAGTGGCTTGTGATAACTGGGTTCAACAGGAAAATCAATGCAAATCCATATAAAAATATGGAGAACAGGTAGGACCAGTAATTAATTTCACCTGCGCTTATAAAAGAATATTCCCTGGCCATCCATAATGTCTGGATGATCGACAGCGGTATTATGAGTAGAGTAAATACAGCATTAAAAACAAACAGCCTCCATCCCCATATCTTCTTCTTTAGCATCAGGTAGCAAAATACCGGGGTGTAGATTATTGATGCTAATGATATTATTGTGAACCAGTCAAGCAACCCTGCTTCTTTAATCGTCCAACCAAGACTCCTTATATAGCCAGGTAAATCAAACAGGTATCTGATAATATATACAAGCACTAGTACCCTCACCCACAAGACAGGTTTTATTTCGCCGGTTATGTTCTTGCGTGGGTCAATAAATTCCTGAACTTTTTCTGCGATTGTAGCTTCTGTTTCTTTCCGCGTATAATCAACAAAGTGTTTTTTAGCAGCTTCTTGTCTTACAAACAACTCGGCCTGTTCCTTTTCCTGTTCTGCCACTTCACGAGTGCTTAAAACCTGGTTGGCTATATCAATAGCATCAGCACGATAGACTGCAGGTTGCAGAATAATCTTCAGCAATTCAATATTGCTGAGTTTTTGATAGGTTTTTTTGTAGTCGAAGCCCATAGGTTATGTTCTTACATGGTTACACCTTTTCAGTTTCCTCCACCAAATCTTTTTCCACCCGCAGGTTTTCTATGATGTCTTTCTGCCGCTCCGGGGTGTTTTTACCCATGTAGTAGCTCAGCAGTTCCTTGATGTCTTCTTTGCCCAGCAACACAGGGTCTTTGCGCATATCATCGCTTATAAACTGTGCAAATTCTTCGGGGCTGATTTCGCCCAAACCTTTGAATCTTGTTATCTCCGGCTTATTGCCTAATTCTGCTATCGCATTTTTACGCTCTTCATCGCTGTAGCAGTAGATGGTCTTCTGCTTGTTGCGCACGCGGAACAATGGTGTCTGCAATATATACACATGACCGCCCTTTACCAGGTCGGGGAAGAACTGGAGGAAAAATGTCATGATGAGCAACCGTATGTGCATACCGTCTACATCGGCATC
>DINJ01000180.1:0-67828 GCA_002423665.1 Bacteroidetes bacterium UBA5543
CTTCCAGGTGCTTCAGTTGCTTGAATAACTTGTCGTACTCTTCATCTGCAAACACGGGCTCGTCTTGTACATAATATTTCCAGTCGGCATAATTGATAATATCCCTGAGTGCCTCTATCTGCTCCAAACCATCGGCAGGTGCCGTCAATAATGCCTTAGCCTGGGTGTACAGGCGTTTTTCATCTTCATTCGTGTACATAGTGCAAAGAAAATACCTGTGAATATACTAACCGAATATTTTTTCCCATTCACCAGCTCCCTGGCGTATCAGATCGGGCATGCCCGATGTGCAGTCAACTACAGTGGAAGAAGCAATATTGCCGTGCCCTGCATCTATTACTATATCTACCAGGTGGCCAAATTCATCTTGCATGATTTCAGGGTCGGTAAAATATTCTACATCGCCATCCGTAGGCAATGATGTGCTGAGTATTGGATTGCCTAACTGTTCCACTATCATCCTGCAAATATTATTGTCAGGCACACGTATACCTACCGTATCCTTTTTTGTTTGCAGCAGTTTGGGCACCTGTTTGCTGGCATTGAAGATAAATGTATAAGGGCCGGGCAGCGCTTTTTTCAGCATTCTGAAAACAGGGGTATCAATGCTCTTGGTATAGTCTGATATATGGCTGAGGTCGGAACAGACGAATGAGAACTGGGCTTTCTTCGGGTCTATGCCTTTGATACGCGCAATGCGCTCAATGGCCGCGGGTTTGGTAATATCGCACCCTATACCATATATCGTATCGGTAGGATAGATGATAACACCGCCTTTGCGCAAGGTATCTATCACGGTATCAATATTCCGTTGCTGCGGATTGTCAGGATGGATATGTAATAACATAATCTAAAGTTACGAAAGGATATGCTGTTGTATAGCTTCGAGTGCGTTTTTAAGCCTTTCTTCATGCTTGCCGCTGATATCTGCCCAGGGCAGGTTGCTGCTTTGCACTATATCCTTGTAGATATTGTAGAAGTACTTGCGCTCTTCAGGAAGCGGATGTTCGCGCAGGGGGTCGTCTTCCCATATGGTATCAATATTGGTCAGCAGGTACATATCATACTTGCGTGTGGCAATATTTTCCGTTATCCACCTGTTGCAATGGCCGTAGCGTGCGTTACTCCATACATTTATCACGTTCAGGTCGGTATCGCATATCAGCAGTCGGTTGGCTTTTACTGCCAGTTCATCTTCTGATTGCAGTTGTCCTTTTGCAATCTCAATTAAGTCATGCTGCTCATATGGCCGTCCCAGTTGCTCCAGGTAAGCACGGGCGTATTCGGGCACCCATATAGTATTCAGTGCTTCAGCCAATGCCGCTGACAGTGTACTCTTGCCGGTCGATTCCGGCCCGATAACCACTATTTTCTTAATATCAGTCATGGCTCCTGCTGCAAGTAATACAATTTTCTCCACCTGAGATAACCTGACAGTGCCACAATAAACAATATTACCGTAAGCAAGGCGGTGAGTGGTATGCCTTTGTATATCAGTAGCGGAATAGCAATGGCGTTGGATATGTTCAGTAATATCCAGTTTTCAATTTTGTGTTTGGCCAACAGCCACATACCCGCCCATGCAAAGGCCGATACCAATGCATCGGCAAAGGGTACATCAGAGTCGGTATAAGTGCTCAGTGCTACATATAATATCGCGAAACCGAGTATGACAATCGCACCGCTGATTATCCAGTCGCGCGTATCACAATAACTAATTGCCGCTGCGTTATTACCTTCTCTATTGATACCCCATCGTACCCAGCCATAGATGCTCATCACCAGGTAGTAGCCGTTCAGCAGTGCTTCGGCATACAGTCCCACCGCCGTCATGATGTACAAATAAAGTGATGTGCTGATGATACCGGTAGGATACAACCAAACGCTGTTGCGGTTGGCGAGTATCACACTGGCTATGCTGAACAATACCGCTATCACTTCAGTCAGTGTTGTCTGCTGAATTTGTTCCGTGAATTGTGTTGCCAGGCTGTGTATGGTCATAAACAACAAAAATAAACCGCCAACGTTATAACACAATATATACGTAACTTTATTAAGTAAGGTTTACCGGTTATGAATAGAATTATACCTGTCTTATTCGCTATTGCAATAGCCTCCTGCCAGCAGGCCAGCAGCCAGATGACTACTCGTGTTGTAGCCAATAACCTCTTCATACCATGGGAGATGGTATATGGCCCCGATGACCATATATGGTTTACCCAAAAGAACGGCTATATATGCAGGTTGGACCCCGCCAACGGGGACATTGACACGATTTATCATGAAANNACGAGGGCGGTATGCTGGGTATGGCATTGCACCCCGGCTTCGCTACCGACCCCTATGTATACGTTGCTTACAACTACGTACAAGGCACTTATAAAGAGCGTGTAGTACGGTATACATACAATGGCAGTGTACTCACCTCACCAACAATTTTACTCGACAATATTGACGGTACCAATATCCATAACGGGTGCAGGCTGGCTATTGTCAACAACCAACTGTATATAACTACGGGTGATGCTGCAAACCAACCCATAGCACAGAATGTAACCGCGCTTAACGGGAAAACACTGCGTATCAACCTGGATGGTTCTATACCTAATGACAACCCGATTTCGGGTAGCCCGGTATGGAGCTGGGGCCATCGTAACGCACAGGGGTTGATATATGCAAACAACAGGTTTTATAGTTCGGAGCACGGGCCTACTACAGATGATGAACTGAACATACTTGAAAAAGGAAGAAACTACGGCTGGCCCAATGTGCACGGCTATTGCAATACTACCGCCGAGCAAACCTTCTGCGCAGACTCTAATGTTGTAGAACCTATTATGGCATGGACACCTACCCTGGCAGTAAGTTCAATTGCCTATTACAATCACCCTATGTTTCCTTCTTTGCAGAATTCTATACTGATGACCACCCTTAAAGACAGAAAACTCTACGAACTGGAACTCAACAGTACTTTTGATAATATCACGAACAGCAATGTAATATCACAAATAAGTGGCGACAGGCTACGTGCAATATGTGTGGACCCTGATGGCAGGATATACGTATCCACCAGCAACTCGCAGGCATCAGGCACAGGCGCTAAGGTTGATAAGATTATAGAGGTATACGATCCTACCTATTCATCAATAGCCAAGGGCCTTAAGCAAACGAAGGAACATATTGCAGTATATCCTAATCCCGCTAAGGATGAGATAAATATCTACAACAATATTCCACGTAGCAAAGGGCAATACAAATACAGCATCTTTAATATGTCAGGACTGCTTATTGGGTCTGACAACCTGCAATCGGGCAACAATACGGTACGGATAGCAGGACTGGCCACAGGCATCTACCTGCTGAAAGTGTTCAACGGACTGGAGCAGGTGAGTAGCACACAGTTCAGGAAATTGTAACCAGTCTGTATGATTTTTTGGTTATTTCAGGATTAGTTCTATTTTTGCCATCCCAAATCAGGGGGTGCGGTAGCTCAGTTGGTAGAGCAATGGACTGAAAATCCATGTGTCGGCGGTTCNNAGGACTGAAAATCCTTGTGTCGGGGGTTCAATTCCCTCCCGCACCACCAGTAAAATAAAGCCTTTCAGGATTTTTTCTTGAAAGGCTTTTTCTATTGGTACAACATAGGTACAACAATCGCTGGCTTTTGTTAGCCTCAAATGGCTCTCAATGACCTTTCCCGTGCTTAATTAAACCATGCAAAATTACGAGAGGTCGTCAGTATATCAATGATTTGCCTCTGGCGAGTTCCTCGTTGACATCCTGCCTAATACCTCTCGTAGGACTTCCGCATGTTTAATTCTAAATCACGGAGGTTACAATGAGTTCCCAAGCCAGATTAAAAAAGCAGTTACAAGCAATTATTGACCATGCACCAAATTCCCTTAAAGCAGCAGTTGCAAGTGAAGCACTCGACCATGACGACATAGCCTGTTTCTTTTCTGACCTTTTGCAGCACGGTTGCCAAAGTGGCATAATAGGTAGCCTGATTTATTACTCCGATACACATAAATTCTATGACATGTATTACTATGAGATTGAAGAAATTCGTTATGATCTTGAACAGTCGTTTGGTGAATCTTTAAAGCCTAATGGTGACCTTAAGAACTGGTTTGCATGGTTAGGTTTTGAAGAAACGGCAAGACTACTTGCCGATGAACTGAAAATTGAATATTAAAACAAAGGGGGCAATATTGCCCCCCTTATTGTATTTGCCAGCCCAATTACCTTATTCTACTTTGACAAATTTTTTCACCTGTGTTTTATTGGCTTTATCGATTAACTGTATGTGATAAACACCAGGAGCTAAGCTGGATGTATTGATGTGGTAAAGCTTATTATCAAATATTGCCTTGCTATCCTCAAATATCACTTTACCTGAAATGTCTGTCACCATAAGACGATATGCTGATTTAGTGTTTTCAGATATGCTCACCGTCAATTGTCCGTCCACCGGATTCGGGTAGACCTCAAACCAGCTTTCTTTATTCTGCATTATATTTTCAGTATTAGTTGGCTTACCTGGCTTACCCGCGCCATCTTCTTCTGTGACTGTGATGGCGTAATTGACTGCGCTATGCACGTAATCACGTGTCACTTCAAATGTCGTGCCGTCACCATTATCTATTTCTACAGTCTGGGGGCTAACTAATCTGAAATGCAAAAGTTTATCTTTGACTTCATATGGCAGGCTCACGCCGCTTTTGATATTAAATTCAAGTATCACGAAATATTTGTCACCGTCTTCTAATTCAATGTTTTCTAATCGAAGAGGTTCTTCCATATTCCATGTTACCGTCTTGGTTCCCTCATTATAAGAGGTTGGATTACCTTGTAGTCCTCCGGCATCCCATACATCGTACAACTCACCTAAATGCACCGTGACACCCATGTACTTTGACAAGTTGCCAGCTATATATGGTAGCAATTGGTTTTCTGTTATTAGTTGCACCGTAACATTACTATTACCGCCAGTTCTGGGATTACTTACAACTATTCCTGTTGCTGGTGGATTGGTAACTGGTCCGGTACGTACATTGATGGATACGAAATTGCGGGTAACAATATTATTGTTATTCAGCACATTAACCTTGGTAGTATCAATTTCAGGGAATTTCATCCCGAAGTTTGGCCCTGACAAACCAATGTCAATGCGTGCCAACGCACATACATCAATACGGTTCAATAATCCCGTTGTATCAAAATCATGTGGGTTAGGTGGCGTCCATGGATGTGTCAAAATGGTATCTTCACCGACAGCGAGTGCAGGAATTGGCATACCAGTTGCGGGTGTAATCTCACCACCAGGAGGCGGAGCAGGCGGGGACGGAATGCCAATGATACTACCATTTCCTATCCAGTCTCTATCCCATATCTCACCTGTCATTGCAAGTGTCCAGTAGAGGTGAACATTCACAAAATCAGGCTCAAATGGTGACGGTGCGCATCCAACATTTTTAATCCGCACATGCATGTGGTTCGTTACCATTGTGTCTGGGTCTTGGTGAGCGGTGTCAAGGTCAGCAGCATGTCTGTTCCACAAATCAGGGCTTGTCCAAATATCCCAATTATTAGGGCTACGGCTCAACATAGTATTCGGTTCATCGTAGTGGTCAGCCCAAGAATCCTGCATAGCGAGGTCATAGGTTGAATCAGTTTTTAACTGGAAGTCCAAAACGTAGCTGGCTACCTTTTCTATTTCTGAATTATCATAGACGGTCAATCTATAATGGACACGATTACCCATGATAGGGTTTATACGACTTGGTATAGTCGCTGATATATTATTCACACCAACAGAGTCCCTAAGAGGGAAAATATGGGCGTTATTATTCATTAGAGGTTCCCATTTATACCTGTATGGTGGTGTGCCATTTTCCATTACGACTTTTAGCTGAGGATTGGGAACGCCTGCATATCTGCCTGGATCGCATTTTGTGTTAAGTGATATGCCCTTGATACGGAATGTCAATGTAGTTGGATAATCTGCAATAAAACTATCAACATTCAGAGAATCCAGCGCAGCCCACGCATTGAGTGTACCCGCGCCAATTCTTCCGTTCCAACGAGTTGTGCCTGCATATTTTTGGTTATGGGATATAGTATAGTGGTTAAAAGATGATTTTTTAAGAACGTATTCTACTTGGTAAGGCGTAAGCCATGACATTTTGCTTATCATCAATCCAACTGTGCCACTCACCATGGGAGCAGAAAATGATGTACCCCAACCGTTGCGCCATTGATATTTTGTTGCAGAATTATTTGGGTCATAGTCATGTCCACTAATACGTACGCTTGGGGCGCAGAGGTCTACACGTGAATTATGCTGATGTGATGCTGTGGAATCACCCGCCGTATGTTCATGTATATATTTACCATTAAATGAATTCAGTGTTGTGTCGCCTTCATGTCCAACGCCGGATATTGATAGAACATGGTCGTATGAAGCCGGAAAAATATAGTTTGTTTGATTTTTTTCGTATTGTGGTCTTGCATTCCCAGCCGAAGCTACAGTTACAACACCACGCTCATATATTTCGGTATAAACCCCTTGGGAAATAATGCTTCCAAATACTGTATTCCAATAGTAGTTTGCTGTCGCTCTACCACCCCAACTAGCATTTAATACTCTCGTTTTTACCACAGTAGTATCTTTAGCCATTGCCAGCAATATTGAATCAGGCCCAAATCCACTGTACACATTCAATCTGCAATTGAATCCTACACCAGTGGTTCCAGTATCATTATCCGTTTTAGCAGCTATCAGGCCAGCAACAAGTGTTCCATGATTTCGATCTTGTGATGGAAGAACATTTTTCAAAACATTTGCGTACTGACCCTGCATATCCTCATGGTTGAGGTCAAAATAACTATCAGTCACACCAATAACAATATTTGGATTTCCTTTTTCTATACCCCATGCCTGGGCTGCTTTTATAATTTCTAAATGACTTGTATCATTGGTATTCGTAGCGTTAACATGCCAATCGTCAGGGTAGTATGCGTGTGAGAATGGTTCCTCTATTTCAGAATAGTACGGAAATAGTATGCTATCCAAATTATACAGCTCTTCTGCAAGACCGATTGAATCAGCTTTTATCAAATACACCTTTTGTAGATAGTCGTATTCTGATAGTGGAAATGCCTTGGCAAAATGAGACAGAACATAATTGCTGAATACATCATTGATGTTTTCATCATCAAAAATCGGAACACCATTATCAAACTCTACAATCCGGTCTTTATCGGTAATGTAGAGGTAAAAACTCACCTCTTGTGCGTGAGTGACCCTTGCTAAAAGGCAAAGCAATACTACTACGAGAGTTTTTCCCATATCAAATTTATTATTATGTTAAGAAAACGATTACATGATTACCATAGGCTTTACGGTTATGTAGCCATTGCTGGTATACAATTTTAGATAGTAATAACCTGCAGGAATTTCCTCGATTTCCACACTGGTTATTTCAAGGGAGGTGATTTCTTTTACCAACTGACCTGTTTGACTTATAAGTTGTACCCTATTTATTTTTGTTTCTGAAAGATTTTTGATGTGTATTTGACCTTTAGCAGGACTGGGGTACAAAGTGATATAGGACGACCTGATTTTGTTTGTTCCGTTTACACTGCCTGTGTTTATCGTACATGCACCATTGTAATATTTGTTTGTGAATCCTGTTTTGTTACCACTTTTGTACGAACATAATAGATACTGATCTGCCATGAATGNNCATGAATGTGCCTCCAAAAAGATGCTTCCAAAGCACACCCATATTGGAGCCTACTCCCTCTATAATCGTGAATGGTTCGTTATATCCCCCCTGGATAGGTTGATATGTCGCTTTAAAGTAGATGTGCTTGAGACCATTGATATATCTAATGCTATCAACAATATTGAGTGAATCAGGATAAGTGCCTTTTTCAAGATAGGAATTGCTAATATCAAAAGTGTCGCCAACATTGAGATCAAAACGAAATACAAGTCTCTCAACAGTGTCGCTTGGGTATTGTGAATGATAGATATCTTTATACCATACATACCCTAAATTTACATCTTCACGAAGTAATCCTCCTGGAAACCAATATTCAGTCGTAAGAACTTTCTTATAAGTAATCCCATTCACTACTGTATCTTTCTCTATGTAAGCTGTATCTATTACAGGAGAAGGTAATACGCCATAAGTGAAAACCCATTCTGTGGAGCTATCGCCGTTAGCAAATATTGACTGATATGGCTGAGCAAAGGCACTGCTACTCAAACAGATTAAAACGAATATCGCTAAGAGATGTTTCATGTGCTCATTTTATAAATCGACAAAATATATGCCTTGACGGTAAATCTAGCCTAAAGTTAATACATATATATTCTAAAACAATCCGTCAAATGACCGTATATTAAATCGGGCTGGCTCATTCCAACAATAGAACAAGGCGACTGTAAAGCCGCCTTGTTCTATCATTTAAGACTAATATTTAGTCAACTTTTACAAACTTTTTTGCGTGTGCTTTGCCTGTATTATCCATCACGCTTACAAAATAGGTGCCCGGAACGAAACGAGCTGTACTTATTCTGAACCTACTACTTACAAATACTGCTTTTTGTTTTTCAAAAACTACTTTCCCTGAAATATCTGTGACTGTCACACGATAGGCACTTTCTGATTCCTTGCTTAATGTAAGAGTTAATTCATCACTAACAGGGTTCGGATGAATTTCAAACCAGCTATTACTTCCTTGCTTAAATTCAGTCAATTGAGTAGGCTTACCTGGTTTGCCTTCTCCGGCCTCGACATTTGTAATGTTAATCCCAAAGTTTACAGCACTATGAACTAAGTCTGTTGTTACTGGGAATGTAGTGCCATCACCGTTATCGATGTCTTCTGTTATCGGGCTTACTAACTGCAGATGTATTTGCTGATTATTTACGGGATAAGGCGCCGAAACATTCTTAGGCCTAAATTCAAGAATAACAAAATGTCGCTCGGCCTCCTCTAACTCTATATTAGACAGGCGTAATGGCTGTTCCATATCCCAATCTATTGTCTTTAAGTCGTCATCGTAAGCACTTGGGTTGCCTTGTTTTCCTCCGCTTGCCCATACCGCATAAAGCGAACCCATGTGTATTGTGACAGTCATGTAGCTTGCCAAATGACCTGCTATATATGGTTGTAACTGATTTTGTGTGATGAGTTGAATTGTAAAATTCCCTGAACCTTTTTGAGGGTTACCAGAGGCTGGATTGCCTATTACCACTGGTGTCGATACAGGAGGAGCCATCGGGCCGGTCTGCATATTTAATGACACAAAATTCCGCGTGACAATATTGTTATTGTTCCGCACATTGACTTTTGTTGTGTCAATTTCAGCAAATCTCATGCCCTTATTAGGCCCCCCGAGTGTTTCTATACGTGCCAAGGCGCATACGTGTATGGTATCTACGAGACCCGAAGTGTCATAATCCTGCGGTTTAGGCGGTAGCCACGGAGCAGATAAAATTTGTTCGCTACCGGGCGTTATAGATGGGATAGAGGTGCCTCCTATGTTAATTAATTCACCTACTTTATGGCCATTTATTTGTGGTGCATTCCCAGTCCAGTCGTTGGGCCATTCTTCACCAGTACGCGCTAGCGTCCAGTATAAATAGACTTTTGCTGAATCTTGCCCTGCTGGCGAGGGAACACAGCCGATGTTCTTGATACGTACATGCATATGATTTTGCGCAGTTGTATCAGGGTTTTGGTGTATGGTGTCTCCGTCAGGATCATGCCTATTCCACAAATCGGGACTGTCCCAGATATTCCAGTCCTGTTTATTACGTAAGTGCATTTCATTAGGTTCGTCATAAATATCCGTATACGCATCCTGCATAACCAAATCCCATACAGAGCTATCGGTCAATGTGAAAGAAAGGCGTTTACTTGCTACTTTTTCAATATCTGAATTATCATACACAGTAAGACGATAATCAAATATCCACGGCGAAGTCGAGCCAACTTTTGATGGTATCTTGCAAATTATTTTGTTTGTCGTTCCAGCAGAATCATATTGGGGCGATATATTGGCAGGAGTACTTCCTTGATTCCCCATACGTTCCCATTTAAATCTATACGGAGGCGTACCGTTTTCCATTATCACTTCAATACGTGGAGTATCAACGCCCGCATGCGAACCCGGGACACAACGATTATTGAGTTTAAACCCGAGAATGCGAAAAGTGGTAGCATCAGGATGGTCATGGAAAAAATCATCCGCATCCGTCATTTGCAAAGCCGCTCCAGCATCCAGTGCGCCTGCACCTAGTCTGCCTTTCCAGCGTGTCGGACCTGCATATTTCTGATTGTGGGCAATGCCATTGTGTGTAAGTGGATAAATATTTACTGAAGATTTTTTTAATACATACTCCACCTGGTAGGGAGTAAACCAAGGTTGTTTCGCCATAATCAAACCAGCAGTACCCGCCACAATTGGTGAGGCAAAGGAAGTGCCGGAATATTCCCTGAAACTGTAAAATTTATTGATGAAAATTTCACTTAAATGACTGGTGATTCTATAGCCTGGAGCACATAAATCAACACGAGCGTTATGCTGATGAATATGTGAGACAGAATCACCAACAGTAGGTTCATGCATGTATTTAATATTAGTATCACCGGAGGTAAACAAATAGCCTATCGATGAAATGGATAAATTATGGTCATAAGAAGCAGGATATAAAAACAAATGTTGTGAATACCCGTCTTGCATCCCATTGCCCGCTCCACATACTATTGTAGTTCCCCGTTCATAAATTTCATCAAAACGTTCCTGGTCAAAAGTATAGCCCGCAAAATAATGGGCGGGTGCATCATGAGTAAAAAAGCTTCCGTTTATTACACGAGTCACAACCTTGGTAGTGCTATTCACTTGAATTGAATCTTGCGCCATAGCTAACATTCCAGCTCCGTCTTTGTCCGTCGAAATGCTTAATCGGCAATTATATGCTACGCCATTAGTACCGACAGTATCACCGTTCCCGGTTTCTGCACCAATCAATCCGGCAACGAATGTTCCATGATTCTGTCCACCTATCTGTACATTTGATATTTCGCGTTTATACTTGCCCTGCATGTCTGGGTGAAACTTGTTAAAGTGAAAATCTATAACACCTACTATAGTGTTTGTATCTCCCTTACTTATATACCATGCCTCCGGCGTTTTGATGAAATTGAACAAGTCGGTGTCGTTATGCGGTGTTACCCAATCGCNNGTGTATGGCGACTAAGGGGCTGTGCTTCAGGAACGAGTCGGTAAAGTGGGAATAACAGACTGTCAAAAGCACACAATTCCTCTGCAAGACCAATTGAATCGCATGTGACTTTATAGACCTTACGAAGGGAACCATAATGAGATAATGGACTTGCTTTAGCAAAATAGGTGACATTGTAGTTGCTGAAAATGTCATTAATGTCCTGATCATCAAATATAGGGATACCATCTTCATATTCTAAAATTCTGTCCTTGTCAGTTATCATTATTTCAAATGTCACCTCTTGGGCTGTAGTTACTTTAGCGACAAGGCATAGCAATAGCATCATGAGCGTTTTCTTCATGTCATATATATTTTATTTTGTGAGTAGTTATTGTACTATCATTGGCCTATTTATTTCATAGCCATCGGCGGTGTACATCTTCAAAAAATAATAACCTGCAGGAAGTTCCTCTATTTCCAGGACGGTTATATTAGGGGCTGTAATCTCTTTCACAAGTTTACCAGTCTGGCTTACAATTTGTAATTGCTTTACATGGTCATTTGTTTTATTGGCGATCCAAACATTTTTTTCAGCAGGTTGCGGATAAATACTGATGTCTGGAACTCTTTCTATGCCTTTCTTAATACTACTATATATCCAACAAGCGCCATTGTGATATTTATTGACATAGCTGGTTTTATTGCCATTTTTATAGGAACATAATAAATACTGGTATCGCATTGCGGTTGGTGACATGTGCTTCCACAGCAGCCCCATATTAGAGCCAATGCTTTCAATGATAGTAAAAGGTTCGTCACTGTAATACGAGTATTTCCCTTTAAAATAAATGTATTTCAGCCCTCCTATATTCCTGATGCTGTCTACAACGTTAAATGAATCAGGATAAGAGCCTTTTGGCAATTGAGAACTACTTATATCAAAGGTGTCGCCAACGTTTAAGTCATAACGGAAAGCTAATTGCTCTGTAGTATCGTCAAGTTGAGGATCTCTTAGCTTAATACTTCTAAACCATACATGCCCAGAGTCGGTATTCTCTCTCATGAGCCATCCATTTGTGCCGCTATATTCTTGTCCTATAGTAGCTATTTTTTTGTACTCTATCCCATTTACGATTGTATCTTTTTCGACATAAGCAGTATCATTAAGTGAAATTGAGATATTATGCCAGATAAATACCCATTTGGCATCGCCATCCCCTGTTGCAAAAATGGATTTGTAGGGTTGAGCAAACAAACTGCCACCTATGCANNAAATTGCCACTACTAATAGATTCTTCATAACTATTTAGGAATCAAGAATTATATGTCCTGATGCCAAACTAATCTAAAGTTAAGACATATATTTTCTTAAACAATCCGTCAAAAGACCCATACATAGTCGGGAATACCGTTTTTTGACGGTATGTTTTAGACAATGCAATGGTTATCTTTATTTTACGAGAGAGTACCATTCATTGTAATAGTGAATTGTGTTTATGAAGCCAGTTGTAACTAAACCAATCAGGATTGCCATTGCTGATGACCATCAATCATTCAGAAAAGGTTATATCAGTATGCTAAGTACAAACTTCCCAACTGAATTTGACTTTGTATTTGATGTTGGAGATGGAAATGACCTTATCGAAAAGTTGAATTCAATTCAAGAATTGCCCGATATAGTTCTGTTGGATGTGAGTATGCCTGGTATGAATGGATATGTTGCAGCAAGCTTAATTCATAAGAAATGGCCGGATTTGAAAATTGTCGGCCTAAGCATGTATGATGACGACTATGTTGTTACTAAGATGCTTGTAAATGGCGCGTGTGGGTTTATTACTAAAGACATGTCACTACAAGACATACATACGGCACTAACTACCGTTCACGAAAAGGGAAGATATTTTTTCGGTGTATCTACGAAATTCGTAACTCAGTCACTAAGTAAGCTGAAAGAATTTATCCCAAATCTAACTGAAAAGGAAATGAAGTTTTTAGCCCTATGTCCAACAGAAATGAGTTACAATGAAATGGCAGGCGAATTAGGGCTAAGTGTCAGAACCGTACATAGTTATCGTGACATTCTGTTTAAAAAGTTTAATATTAATAGTCGGGTGGGTTTGGCCATGTTCGCTATTCGCATAGGACTAATGCCAAATACCGATGCATGCCAGTAGAGAAAAAAGACTGACATTCTTACTGTTAATGTGTATTCAATTTTCGACGTGTCAACTTTACAATTAACGCTCCTAAATCTCACTAATCATTTGATAAATATATACTGTATAATCTGATAAGCTCATTTCTTAATTCGGAAGTTGTTCTTACTTTATCTATGACCGCTCGCCATTCTATACAGTTGGTTAAATTCTTGAACTCATCAAGCAATTTGTTGTAAGTACAACAAAGGGTTCCGTCTTTCATTGTCAGGTTCGAAAAAACCATTTTTATGACATTGCGCTTTTCCTCGAAAGTCAGACTGCTCAGTTTTTCCGGCAAGCCGGAAATCAAAGTAATGATTGCTAATGCTGCATTTTTAAAGCGGTCGTCACCTTGATGGCTTAAGACCACTTCATTGATAAGTTGGTTTCTTTCAGTAGTAAGTTCCAACTTCTTGTTGTCGAAAGTATCCCTGTCAATCAATCCATCAAGGTGTAAGTTAAGTAACCTGTCAATCCTGTACTGCACTACTTCTACTTTCTTATTCATTTCGTCTCGCTGCAGATTTATGTAGTCACTCTCATTTCTGTTAGATTCTTTGATGTACTCGATAACACTCGGCAAAACGTCACTATCAATTTTAAATGCCTTTAAGGCATCCTCTACTTGTTTAAGGATAGCATCTTCACGTACCCATCTTTTCTTTTTTGTCTTATCCCAGTAGCCAAGATAAGTCCATGATGCCGTGCCACCACTAACATACTTCCTGGTTTTCCTGTCATTGGTAACAGTACGACCCGAATTTGCACATTTTATAAGACCTCTGAATAAGAATTCTATTCCACCATATTGAAACTTCTGCTTGTTCCAACGTTTAGCTACTTCCTGACATTCATCAAATAATACTTTATCAATGAGCGGCGGGTAACGGTGTGTGTACAACTTCCCCTTGACATTCATAACACCGTAGTAGAAAGGATTGTGTATCATTTTATGTATCTGTGCCACATTTAAGCAGTTTTGCTTACCACTTCTACCTCTTAGTCCCCATGTTGCGGCTNNGTTAAATGTCCTAACGTTACTGTTCCTGTGGAATATTCTTTGAATATACGTTGTATAAAATGTGCTCGTTCGTCATCAACGACAATATTACTTTGTCCTCGACTGTCTTTTACATTCATGTAACCAGGAGGTGCCATTGCAATCCATTCACCCAGTCTCAATTTTTGCTCAATAGAACGCTTGACATTATCCCGCAAACTATCAACGTAGGATTGGGCCATGATAACACCTATTGACCACATAAGGCGTTCCTGGCTGACACTTTCTTTATGAATGACGTAGTTTTCGGTATTAAAATGTAGCTCCAGTTTATCTTCCTGAATAAGCGCATCCAGTAATGGGTATTCTTTTAATGACCTTTGCACACGGTCAACCTTGTCAGCGACAAGAGCAACAGTTTCTTTTTGTTTCTTGACAAACGAGATCATTTCCATGAACTGGCGGCGGTCACCCTGGGTTGAGGATTCCACAATGTCAAAACGCCTGATAATCTCAAGATTATTACGGATGCAGTAGTTTTCCAGCCTGTGTAATTGCGCATCAATCGAATAGCCTTCTTCTTGTTCTTTCGAAGATACACGCGCAATAATCACTGCTCTTTTTGCTTTGAATTTTTTGCCTGAATTAATCATCATTCGTCACCTCTATTTGATTCTGATTCAGACGAGCATCTATTGCAAGTAAAACTTTGCATAAACTGATGAGGTTTCTTGCACCCTCATGGATTTCATTTTCCGTAAGATGGCTGTATTTCTGCCGGATATTGTTGATGATGTTTTCGTAGAGTTTATCCAGCTTGGGAGATGTTTGGTGAAGTTGGGAGTTATCGTGTGTGCTGTCCAAAATGTTGCTCCTGTTGTTCCGAAGAACAACCGTTATACGCAGCTTGTGGCTATGACTTTCAAAAACCTTCACGTATTAACACTATTGCCGTTTTTAGATTTTCCGATACATACACAGGTATTTGATTTATGCACCTAAGTGTTAATACGGATACGAAAATAACCTCTTGACAGATTTTTCGTTGTATAAGCTGTCGTCATTTTCATGGCAGCCGAATCATACATCATACACAAAAGGAGTTTGCATGGAGGGCCTACACACAGGCGAACAAGAATTAATCAGAAAAGAAGCGGCGAAGTTTATCAACACTACCCCAGCGACAATGAGAGTATGGGATAGCCGAAAAAAGCACAATCTANNACCGATAAAAAAGCCCAATGGCAGAGTATATTATCGCGTTTCAGTGCTCAAGGCGCACCGAGATAGACATTTTATGCCGGAATAACACCAGTCCTATTTAAAGCAGGAAAGAAACTGTCGGTTCGTTTCTTTCCTATTCCAAGACATCAATTTTTTAGGAAGCACAACATGAATGTTGACTATGCGAATACATTACCCTTGTCCGAAATCCTGAATAATCTGGGATATTCACCGATAAAGCAGAAAGGGAAATACCACTGGTACCATTCCCCATTTGACAGGAAACGTGAACAGCAAATCAAAATCAATACCTCAACCAATCAATGGATTGATCCCAACACACAAACAGCAGGGGATGTGATTGATTTTGTCTGCGCTTATCTGCAATCCCAAGGTGTGTCATATAATGTAGTAGATGCGCTTCGCTTTTTGCAAAACACAATAGGTTTTGTGAGGATTAATCCTGTCTATGTAACAGATTATAATGAACAAGACAGCGCTCTAACCCTCGTAAAAGCCAAACCAATTACCAGTAACGGGCTTATTGAGTATTTGCGTAACAGGCATATTCCTCTGCCTATTGCCTCAAAACATCTAAAAGAAGTGCATATCCGCAACACAAAGACGAACAAGAAAATTATAGCTCTCGGATTAAAGAACGAAGAAAAGGGATATGCGATACGAACACCCTATATGAAAGCCAGTATAGGATGTCGAGCTGTAACATTTATTCGTGGTAAAGTGCCAAAGCCGCCGGGCATCCACATTTTTGACGATGCGATGGACTATCTATCCATTATCGCGCTTAACAATGGCCAGCCATTCCACGATGATGCAATTATTCTGAATTGTCTGTCACGTCTTGATGAAGCAACAGCCTATATCAGGAATTACGGCTATCAAAAAGCCTATACCTGGCTCGACAATGACGAATTTGGTAAACAGGCAACACAGTCCTTTGACGAGTTTTTCAAACCGCAGGAAGTTCTTTCTCATTTTCAGATGAATCGGGTTTATAGGGGCTTCAAGGACGCCAATGATTGGCATGTAACCAAGAACAAGCCGGCAAGCATCACCTAAGCTTCAACCATAACATAAGAGAGAACTGAATTGAGACATGGAAGCCTGTTTTCCGGTGGTGGTGGTTTTGACCTCGCTGCCGAAATGGTCGGTTGGCAAAATGTTTTTCATTGTGAGAAAGACAAGTTTTGTCAGCACATCCTTAAACACTATTGGCCAAAAGCTGAAACCCTAACTGACATTAAGGAGTTCAATGCAGAAAAATACAAAGGTAAAATCGACATTATTACAGGCGGGTTCCCGTGCCAGCCATTTAGTGCTGCCGGGAAGCGCCGAGGCACAGCAGATGACCGCTACCTCTGGCCAGACATGCTTAGAATTATTCACGAAGTCCAGCCCGCATGGGTCGTGGGCGAAAACGTTTACGGGCTTATTAATTGGCAGGAAGGATTGGTTTTCGACAAGGTGCAATCTGACCTGGAAGCTCAAGGCTACGAAGTCGCAGCGTTTGTATTGCCAGCTACAGCTATCAATGCGCCGCATCAAAGATACCGGGTGTGGGTCATTGCATACCATCCTGAATATGCCGCCAAAAGGCATCCGCAAACTCATTCCGACACCGACAGCATTCGACGGAAACTCACCGTCACTTGCCGGAACGCTGCGAAAAGACGAAAACGCGGACAATGCCAGCACATTGACTGCCTATGTACGTCAGAACAGAGCCAAATTGACACCACAAAGCTGCCATGCTCCATCCCGCAAAAAATCATCCGCCTTGCCGGAAAGGACTGGCAGGACTGGCCAACTCAATCCCCGCTTTGTTGCCGAGATGATGGGCTTCCCACCGAACTGGACGGAATTGCCTTTCGTAAGTGGAGAAACCAATCCATAAAAATGTACGGCAATGCGATTGTACCCCAAGTAGCCATGCGCATTTTAAAAACCATCCAAGCCTATGAAGCCCAGAAACAAACCCAATAAGAAAGGAAAATCACATGCAACTTCTGACACAGGAACAAAAAGAGCTACTACTAAAAAATGGACTGCCGGAAAACCGTGACAAAGACCATCCCCCTGTCGTTAAACTATTCCTGCCGGAAACGGCTTGCACCTGGCTTTTAAGTGAGCTTGACCACGAAGAGCCCAATATTGCTTTTGGGCTGTGTGACCTGGGAATGGGATTTCCTGAACTCGGTTCCGTTTTTCTATCTGAATTGGACGAAATCCGTTCGCCTCGATTAAAGCTACCAGTTGAACGAGATTTACATTTTAATGCTGAATACCCGCTTTCTGTTTATGCAGATGCAGCCCGAATGTGTAGTGCCATTACTGAAAACAAGCAATTACTCGCCCAAGCTGCAAGTCGTACTACCCCTAAAAACAGTTGAGTTGCCCATAAGGAGGGTATGACGCGGATTCTGGACATTAATATTTTGTTATGTCGTCTTTAAGCGCCAGCTTCAGACCAATATACTGATTGTGTTTGTTCGTAAATGGCATTGTGTAATCTCTTTCATTCAGGCGGGATCAACAGTTGTGTACAGGATATTAACCGTGTCGTTCGCGCCACCAACTAAAATTTTCCCCTGCCATGGCATTCCTCGCGAGACAAAATTTCAGCCGGCTTGCTCACTATGCCCCGGTTGTTTCATATCCTGCAACTGTTAACCCCAAATGAAAGGAACATCCAATGACACAGTTCGACACACAAGTAAACTTCGTAACTGGCCGAGAGTATAAAGGCGACAACGCACAACTCCTGAACGATGAAATGTCAGGCAAAGGTTACACCTCCAATGAATGGGCGACCCTGAAACAGTGGAACGCCAATGGTGAGGTAGTCCGCAAGAAAGAGAAAGGCGTGAAAATTAGCTTTAACAGTAAGAAAGGCGAAAAGCAAGCTTTTCTGTTTAATCGCTGCCAATTGGAAGAGTAATATTTAACTTAAAGACAGAGCTTCATGATTGAAGCTCTGTTTCATTCAAAGTTAAACGTGAAAAATTTAATTGACGATTTTGTATTTTAACAATATAATTATTCGTAAATTACTGTCAGCATAAAACTATAACAGATAGTGAGAAGGGGAGATACGAAGTGCTATTTAGACGCTTAGTCATTACACTAAGTACATTTATTGACAATTGCCAATCGCTTTTTTACAAAAGCGATGCAAGAAGGTTTCTAGATGATCTTAAAAATCCCAAATCCCAACTAAATAAAAACAATGATAGTTTGAAAAATTTAACCAATAAACAGAATGAAAATGTTACAGAAAGAGAAAACAGACTGACGAATAACTAGCACTTGCAGGTAGATTTGCTAACCCTGAAGTATAAAAACAAAAAAAGCATGAATAGACTTCTAAAAGACAGTATTGCATTTGGAAAATACAGTCAAAGCATAGTAGAAATCTACATAACAATAAATGATAAAATACGATTTATTAATGATGTGTCAATCCCATCAAGTATGCATCTTGAACGGTATGTCTTGTTAAGTAGTAAAGCATACTCCGAAGGCATACCATCTAAACATCTTCTGGATGGCGCTCTTAATAATCTATCGTTAGCTTTATACCAGTCATTTGGCCAACTTTTAAATACTTACTATAATGTCATATCTACAAAGCTGAAAACATATACTCCACAAACAATTAGTTACAAATTCCCATGGTTTCAAGAATTTACGTTTAAGCATAACTCAATAGCAAGATTACTTCAGTCGTCAATTAAATTATTAGACCACAATCCCATTATTCCCAAAGACACTCTGAGGAAATTAGTACAAACGGAAACATATTTTGAAGATTGCTGGAGTTATATTATTTCTTTTGAACCGGAAATGAATAAGGTTGATTTATCTAATCGGCTTGGGAAAATTTACAGTATAGGAATGACTGTTGCCGCAGGAATGCTTATTCCAATCGGGCTTTACATGTTAAACAAGAACGATCATCAGAATATTGAGCATGCAAGTAACATATATGAAGACCGAAGTATTGATAGTTCCTTTTCTAGAGCGAGAATAGTCCCTGCTGACATGTTACCAAGTTTAGATTTAAGACTGCACAGCCCTAAGATTTCGGAATTATTCAATGTAATCAATGAATTTGAAATTGGAAATGTTAAACAGAAAGAAAATAAGCATCATCCAATTCGTTATTATTATGAAGTTATACCCATCGATCGTAAGACGAAAAAAATCACATATACAATTAGTTTAGACATACTGTTTGTGAACAAATCTGACACATCTATAGAAATGTATACTCCAACCCAATTTAAGCAATTTGTTTCCGAGCACCGGCAAGCGCAAACAATGAGATAATTTCAATAGGTAATTACTTCTTTTTTTAGAGCTATCATTTTTCCGTATAAAATCTCACAGTACGTTTACCATTTATTCCCATTTTTCTAATCAGTGGTTATTTTTTCTATATAAGCATTTTATATCTTCAACTCGTCATGCTGTAATACAAGAGCCCAACTTCACAGACTTCGGGAAACGTCCTGATTTCACACTATTCCACCAAGTTGTTTTGCTAACAGGGATATTGTACAAAACGACTGGCATGCGTACAACACCAGTTTCAGGAGGTTTCATATTTTCGGTCATGGATAACGTTCTGCCCATGCAAAATATATTCGCATCATGCCAGATGATCCTACCAAATTGGCGAAGCATCTAAAGACGACATTTAATAACTGGCTTGGTAAATCTGCAAGTAATGGACATTATACTCCCAAAGACATTACTTAGCCATTATTTCGATACTATTGATAACTGACTTGTCATCTTCCTCAAGGTCATTATACCTTTCTTCAGTACTGGTGATTATTTTAGGTATGTGTTCAAACAACTCCCGATAAAGAACAGATAGATTGCTGCCTTTTATTGTGACAGTATGGGTTGTAAATTCCAGAACAATACAATCATCATTTTTGTTGTAATCTGCACTTATCAGGAACCCATAGTTTAAAAACTTTTCATTTCCATCAGGCAATATAAATAACACATTGCGAGAATGGCTGCCGCCAGGATAGTTTTCAACCTGTTCGCTTTCCTGCTTGCCGGAAAGGTCATTTTCACGCATCCTGTCAAATGTTGATTTACGGTCTTGGCCCATCATCTCTATCTTTATCAAGGTCAATTATTGTTTTGTCGTTGCGACCAGTTTTTTCAGCAACTGGTCTGTCTTGCATTTCTTTATGCCTGATACGCTGATGCGCTGAATGAATATACCCACCTGATGAAACTTCCACAGCCGACAATCGGTCACCAGCCCTGCTTGCATAGTCATGTAACGCCTCTTTATCATCGGTATAGATATGCGCCCAATCCCTACCGCGTGACACCGACACATAAAACTGCTTTGCATCGGTTGCCGGAAAGGTTGCTGCAGGTTGCGAGATAAATACTTCATCAACAGTTTTACCTTGGGCTGCATGAGAGGTAATACAATGGGCATGGGCTATATGGCCAAACTCTGTATCAATGGAATAAACAACCCTGCTTTTCTCATTCACAAGAGTGACCTGCCCTGATTTATGCACTGTTTTAACCGTCAATAATTGACCGTTATTCATCCGCTTTTCATTCCTGTCAAAGCCATTTCTTGTAATTCTGACCTTATCACCCTTTGATAAAGCCATTGGCTTAACTGTCATCACATCAAATGCAGCCGAATTGTCCAAATCTAATTGCAATACACTTGTGCCATTTTTAATGGTTATCTGGCCATCCTCTATCTGATGCACTGACCAGGTACTGCCACGTTTTACACCTCTGACATTCTGGTTAAATTGCACCACCTGGCCGACAGAGAAATTCCGCCAATCGGCTTTTTCAGATACCGTGAAATTCAGGTTTTCAAAACGGTTGCATTGCAATTCTTTCTTGCCTAACAACCCTAAACCTCGCAGCTCTTTCCTGATGGCATCGGTCACCTCATTCCCATGTTGGTGAGTTGGCGACACAATTAAAGCTGATTTGCCCTGTTTAACGGCTTTGATATAGTCCTTTACAAGCGTTTCATGCGGGTTGAGCGGGTCAATTTCCTTGATTGCCCCCATAGCGTTCATTTGCTCAAACCCCTCACTGACAAGACCCAAAGATAGGCTCTCAACCGCTTGCTTATAGGCTATGTTCTTTTGACGGTATATCTTGCTGACTTCCGCACTTCTGATACCCCCAACCTTATTCAGTATGCGCAAGGCATCACCCCGGACAACACTTGCATGTTGCCTTGTATCACCCCCAAGAATAAGCCTTGCCTTTTGTTGGGTTGCAATTTGCAGGAGTTTTTTCATGTCGCTGGTTCCGAGCAACCCGGCTTCGTCCACCCACAATACCTGACCTCGCAGTTTTTCCTGCAAATTCTTATTAACTAATAGAGCCGCTACTGTTTGTGCTTCAGGGAAACCCTCATTACGCAGCACATTTAAAGCTGCCTGTGTGGTGGGGGCAACAACGGTTACATNNTACATCCTTGCCAGCCTTTTTGATTTTCTCAACCGCTTCGGTCATTAACGTGGTTTTGCCAGAGCCTGCAGCACCCCTGATAATGCTTACCCTTGAAGTCGTGGTCAGGACATGAGAAACCGCATCGGCTTGCTGTCCTTTAAGGTCAAGCTTAGGGGCTGTTTGATATAATGGTTTGACAGCGCCGATGCCAGCCCGAGCCAATGCAATCATCTCTCGTTCTTCGCTTAATACTTCTTTTATGGTGCAAACGCTCTGATTGTATTCCCGCAAATGGATTATACGGTTATCTACCGCGAATTGTTGATTGATTGCTTCGGCTGACACAGAAACATTGCCAATACTATGCCTATAGGCTTCTTGCAATATGCGCCTTGACGGCATGACCGATGCCCTTTCAAATGAATGTTGAAGGGCATGGTCAATGCATTCATGAGGTGTTAAATGATGGTCGGCTTTTACAATAGGACTTCTTATAATTGTTTCAGCATTAATACCTGCTTCCTGAATTTGTGACCGCCAAATATCTTGCAGGTCACTCATGCGTAACCCTGATTGTTTTTTAGCCCGTGTCCTTGCCCCAAGGTCAGCAAGCTCTTTGGCAGTCGTAATGCCTTTTTCTTTGGCGACACGGCCAATCAAATCAGTCCTTTTGGAAAACAGGTCAATTGCTTCTGTTGGAACACCCACAATCTCGAAAGACTTTGCTGTTTTCCTGACCTGATAACCACGTTCAATCAGCTTATCAGACAGATGTTTGTGGAACAGGCTTTGATAAAAAGGCATATCGCGTTTAATATCCCGGAACTGGCAGGCCTTAATTTGGTTTTCTTCCTTGTCATGCGTCATGTTAAACACAAAACAATGGGCGTGCAGGTGAGGGTCGGGGGCGTGATTATCAACTGGTCTTGCCGTTTGGTGAATAAATTCTGCCCAGGCAAGGTTGCCAGTATGCCTTTCACCTACTTCACCATTCTTGCGGACACGTGTCATACTGTCATTTTCAATAGCCAGCATTGTCTCTGAAACACTTTCCTTGAAAGCGTCTAATATATCAGTTTCATTTGACAACACATGAACAAGGGAAACCGATTTAGGACAGTGGAAGTTAATATCATACCCGACAGTCCGTTCATCATTCGTACGGGGTGTTAATGGCTTGCCCGTGACCGGGTGAACATTCTCGCACAAAGCATAGAATGCTTCTTTAGTCGGTTCAGAATGCAAACCGACCATCCCTGCAAGATGACCTTTAAACTCACCTTTCAGTTCCTGATCGTTTATATAGTAATCGGCTTTTTGCAGTGCTTCGGTGAAATAGGATTTTGCCTGCTGAGCCGATTTGCTTTGTATCATCCTTATCATGCTGGAATGTTATATCGCAACTATGAGCGGATTATCTGAAAATATTCATCTATTAACAGTGTTTCATATTCAGGCTGTGTTGGGAGTAATGTATTAAGTGCTATGTAAAGTTTTTCTATCAGACATCTTCTCTAAGCACTGCTTAGAAAACAAGTTATACAGCTAAAGCCCCATCTTCCTCACTATCATTTGTATTTAGCACGTCATCTGCAAAGGCTTTTCTTAGTTGTTCAGATGAGGGCTTCCTACCAAAAAACGGAACCTGCCTTGGGGAAACTTCTTTATCCTGGACAAAGGTTTCAGACAGTTCCTGATTGCAAATAATCTCGTCTATTTTATCCATTACAAAATGGTCACCCAATAGGGCTGCAAGCATATTATGCAGATAATAGCAAATGGAGCAGAATACAACAACTAACCCTACCATAGGGTCAACTGTAATCAGTATTAGCACACCAATCACAAAGCAAAGGAGCGGTTCGTAGTAAACATCTATTCTTCTTTGTGTTGGCTTCAGACCAAATAACCTGATTTGTTTAAAAAACGGATAGGACAGACCGGAGCTTAAACTGAATTTGGCAAAGTCAAATACGGATGGTTCGCGCCTGATTTCAAGGTAACGGACTACTGCCATTATGGCGTATGCTGCAAGGAAGATATAACTGAAGGTAGAGGGGTCGTCCATGTTCACTTTTGCTTGAGTGTAGATGATAGCATACGTGCCAATGCCAACTAGCACGGCAACAAAAAGAGAATAATATCTTTCGCCCATATTTTTTCTCAAAAACACATCAAGCACAATTTTGGGGAAAGCTAATAACGTGATGATTAATCCGATAACTTTTTTGTTCAGTTCCATGCGTCCATAGACGGTAGAATAATAGATGTTTTTTTTCATTTGCAGTGGTTTTATTGTGAATTGGAATTTTGATTGATGACGATTTTGCGATAGTTGAATTTATTAGGAAACTGTTTGCCCTGAATGTGTATATATCCTGACACAAGAAACTCATTCTGTGGCCCACCAGTTTTTAACGCACCGAATTCCTCTGGACGTACCATTTTTTCCAGTTTTGAAGAGACAGTCTGGGTGACGGACATCTTGCCATCCACCGAAGTCGTAGCTTCGGATTCTTCACGCTGGTATCCTTCCCCAATTAGTTCAGAGGCATATTTATTAGTTTCTATATCGGCATTAGCATGAAAGATTTTCGTGCTTAATGTTCCAAGAAAACTTTTGACCTTGTATTCAGATTTCTCACCACCCATATTCGCATAGTAGTTCGGCAGGTTCTGTGAAATATATACAGTAGCAATACGACTGCTACGAGCTGTCGCCTGGTACTCGGCATCGTATTCATGCAGGAAGTGTTGTGCTTCGTCTGCCCATAAGAACACAGGGCGGCCATTTTCCTTTACTTTTCTTCTTTCCATTGCCCTTTGCCAGATATACTTGAACATTATTTGACTATCCCTGCCAACCTTATGATATTCTTTTACAGGCAGGCAGATCAGGATAATTTTACCCTCAAGGCATTGTTCTGGTGTAAATGTTGATTTGTGACGGCAGAATAAAGAAAATACCGGGTCTTTGATAAGGCTGTTCAAAAAACCGATAAATGAAAAGTCAATAATTGCCCGTGTCTTTTCGCTGATATTGATAAAGCTCTCAATAAAGAATTCATCAACGAACTTAAAGTTTCGTGCCTGGGGCAGGGCATCACAAACTGCCTGTTCATAAGCCATGCTGTCAAGTGCATTTAGCCAATCCTGGTCTTGCCGTTCTTCCCATGCCTTTACCTGCTTTTCAATGTTATCCCTTGCAGTATCAAAAGCTAGTTCAAAGGCACGTTTTTTTCTATCAGGGTTTGCCTTTATCTTATTCAGGTTTTGCAATTCTTCTTTTGAGAATACAGATTGGGCAATAGTGTACAATAACTCAACTGATACTTTGCCATAGGCGAGCAAGCATAAATCAATTGTATTGGCTATCAGCATATCCAGTGCCGTTTCCCAAAACGGGTCGTCACTTTTGCCTTTGCTTTTTTCTTCACTTGCCCGGATAACGGTTTTGAGAACCTGTACAATATTTTCGGTTATTGACCTGTCGCCGACGACCTGGGATTCATATTCAAGGAAGTTGAAATAGTTCTTTTCATTAGGCTCAACAATCAAAAGGTCGTTGGAGCGATTGGCGGCCTTACAGTATTGCTGCCACAGTTCCTTTTCATCATGTTTAGCTGTTAATACCAACCCGCCAAACCCGTTTTCAAGGTACTTTAATGCTAGCATTTTTCCTGAACCCGATGTCTTGCCAGAGCCGATACCGCCAAACACCTGTACACCCTCAACCGCATTCCGTATAGTCCACGAGGTACTGCCTGATTTATCAGTAAAATCAATTAGTTTCGTATCAAGGTCAAAATAACTGGTTGCAGTACTCATAAAAGTGACAAGCAACTAAACTAATAAATTCAAAAAAATCACAATACAGTCAAAAGACTGATAGCCGTTTAAATTTTTTACAACTAATTAAAATGCTAATAGTGGTAATGCATCAGCAGTTTCTTCATCATGTTCAAGTAGTGCCCTAATGTAAAATAGAATTGTGATTCCTTTGTAATCCCAGGGTGTCCATGACATATCTTCCCTATAGTAATCGAATGTCATCAGGTCACGTATCATAAGCTCTGCATGTAATGAATGTTCTAATGGTGGCTCGTATTTTACAAACTTGACTAGTCGCTTTCTGGCAGCCTCTTTGAATTGAGATAAATATGTGTCATACCTCCGCAGCTCATTTTCAGTGTATGGAAGTTCCAGTGTCCATCCTCCTTTTTTCATGTCATCGTTGCGGATGTGCATGACCTGAGAAGCAACAGCATCATTAAATTGTGTTTCAGAAAGTGAGCCTTGTTTATAGCTGTAAATCAATGTGCGTATAAATGGCTCATGTGGTAAAGTTATAGCCTCTTCGGTTTTATACCCTAGATGTTTTATAATTTCATCTTTAGCTTCTTCTGAATATTGTGGGTGTATTTCGGATTGCTCAACAATATCATCCCACCACATCAAATAGCGACCACACCACTTTACACCCTCTTTGAGTTTATCGACATCACCTTTGTAATATTTGAGCAATTCAGGAGTGTATTCTTCCATGGCGCACCTTAAAAGCAATAAATGTTTTTTTGCATATCTTAGCACTTAATAGGTGGAAAATCAACAAAAATCAATCGCTATGGATAAACTAACGCCTGAAGAAGAATATAACAAGATACTCGGCGAAGCCTCGCTAAAGATACAGGACCTGCAAAGCCAAATAGATAATCCGACAGCCAATAGAGGACCTGCTCCTGCTTTGCGCCCACAGGGTGCTACTCCAGTTAATTATACAGCAAATCCGAACAATAAGGACGCCTTGCAGCAGCAGATTTATGATACTAAGGCAGAGACCATAGCAAAGACAGATAAAATAATAAGCGGTATGCCGAAGCATATCCAGCCTGAAATGAAACAACGTACTCTGTATGCATTATATCCGGCAAACAAGGAGGCTTCGCCGAGCCCGAAACATGCACAGAAATCCATGAATGATGCCCAGGAGAATCTCATGAAAACCAAAGCTGATGCAGGTAGAGAACGTCAACAACAGGAGCATAATAAGTCACAAAACAAAGAAGATGGAGGAAATAATCAATCTCGGTTTTCACAAGGTTTGAATTATTCCAAGCATCAACAAGACCCAAGCAAAGAAGCTAAACAACCTACCCAAGAAAAGGAAAACCCTACAGGAAAGGAGGAGGGGCAGAACAAAGGCGATACATGGTCAATGTCATCAAGGTTTACCCAAACATTGAATTATACCGGCCATGAAAAAGGTTCACCTGATGCAGGAAATAAGACACCTAATCAGGATAAAGATGTTACTCCAAGTAAGAATACCACTCCTGAACCTGAAAAAGAATAATTACTCCTTTTCTGGTTCAATATCACCCTTGCTTTTGTCGGTAGAATAATTGCGGGAGTTGTCTCGATTAAGCCAGTTCGGGCTTCGCTCTTTGGCTAATTCTTTTAGGTATTGTTCCCGTCCACTGATGAAGCCCTGGCCGCTTTCAGTTTCTTTGACTGCATCTGCAATTTGACTGGCGATATCAGGCATGTATTTTGTCAATGTATAGCCGTCATTGAACCGCCTTACAAATTCAGGATTTGGTTCGTCTTGCTCAAGTTCCTTGTCCATTAAAAAGTATTTTTTGAATGTTGCTCAAGATATTCAATAAGCGAACCTCTATCATATAAAATGACCCTTTTCTGGGGTTGTGAGAACCGGATTTTCCCCGTGTCTCTTAAGGCTTGAAGCGTGGTTTTGCTCTTTATATTCAGAATGCGCATTGCTTCTGACGGGGGAACCCATTCATCTTGCTCAACTTCATTTTTTATTTGTAGGCGTTCTACGACCTGCTCAATTAATGTGTAGAACGCCTGATCTTCCAGACAGATGACTTCCAATTGCTAAAAAAGTTAAAAACGTAATACAAAGCCAAGGTTAAATGATACACTGAAAATATCTACATAATATTGGTCTAATATTGCTGAGGGCATGGGTGCGCCAGTTCTCAATAACGACGTACTATCGGCATTAATATAGTGGTCTATAGGGAAAGGTATATTTTTGAGTGTATAGTCATCTAATTTCTTTTGCTTCCCGAAATTTACCATTGCAGTTAACCCAAACATATTTTCTTTATCAAAAAAATGTGCGTACCCAATACCAAACGGAGTTTGACTATTGAATAGTTGTATATCACTCTTAAAATCTATAAAGGATATATTGAGTACAAAATTCTCTGACAGATTTTTGTTCAATGGGAATAATAAGACGAATGACAAAGAAGCGCCGATGTGATTACGCTTTCGCTCCAGCAAATACGAGTCTTTTTGAAGTATATAATAATATTCACCGCCTGGTTTCCAAAATATTGTTCCTGTTAAACCTGTTTTGATGTTAGTATTGATATGTTTGAATAAACCTGGTCGTTCAGGTTGCGAAAAACATTCGGTTGAATAAAATAAGAATAGCAGTGTGATTAAAAGTCTATCCATAAGTGTGTAGATTGTTATTAAGAGTATAAATTTAATCACAATAGATATTTTACCATTCAGTCAAAAGACGGTATTGACATCCANNGTATAGAGTATCTATAAATAAAAACAGCATGAATCAGAAGAAATCAAGAATTTTCAATATTGAGAACCAACATTGCACTGATTTCGTCTGCCAGTTCGATGACAAGGAAGAATTCATTGCTGCATTTCGTTATAACTATGAATTTGTGATTGCCTACCATGCAACAAATATCAACAAGTCGGAACAGGAGGATATATTAACCAAGGGCATAACGGTTTCTAACGATGAATTCATCAGGCAAAAAGCTATCAGCCGATTTATTCGACCTGATGACTCGGCAGAACTACAGCAAAGAATAATGGATGAAATTGACGGTAATTTTGATGAAGAAGTATTTGTTCAGAAGAGAATATTTCTATCACACCTCAAGCATGAGCTAATGACAGTCTCACGGCAGTATCTCTTGTATGGTACGGAAAGTCTTCTGTTTTTAGCTGATAAGCTTAGAGATTTGTTGAAGATTGATTTTCGTCAAAGAATGATTGACTACGGCGAACACTGTATAATAAGTGTGAGTGTCCCTGAATCATTTATTTCAAATAGTGATGTTGGTGCCATATATGAGCATCTTGTAAATAATGATGTTGAATGTTGTATTGAGTGTATTGTTTCACTCCCACAGAATACTATTGTGGGAATTGAGATTTGTGTCAGACCAGAAAATTTTTGATAATATAAAAATAAATTGTTCTAAGTATGTTACTCAGAATTTTTAAGAAGTAAAATCTGGAGCTGGATAGAGGGCTAAAAAATTAAGTATGAAAAGCAACGTGGTTAAATTTATCTCTTTCTTCGCAATATATCTGGTCGTAGTAATCTTATCAGATATGTTTATTTTTCAGGATTTTGAATTCACTACAAAATACATACTAGGAAAAGTTTTCGTGGGTGTGATATTCAGTGCAATCGCCATTCCTGTAGGTAATGCGGTAATAAAGAGAGTTAAATCAAAATAAGTGTAGTCATTCACTTTTCAAATCAAGGGGCAGCTTTAAAACTGCTCCTTGATTGCATTTCCTAAGCCACATTCTCGAAATAATGTGCAGAAAAAAGTACATACTAGATCGCTTATTTTCCAGTTATCTTTTGATAAATAGCTTTTAGGTTGATACCAATACCAAGCCATTTAGGAAATATTTCAACATTGTCCAAACTGAAAACCTGTCGGAACCTGAACCACCTTGATTTTTTATAGTTATTATTCCGTTCGATACGGACACTATTTCTAATCATGTCTAACTTGGCTTTGTATTCAGGTGTGTAATTTTTCTTACCCAAAAAATTAGATTCGAAATTTTGCATCTCTCTTATAAAGGGATGTTCCTGTTCTTCATCAGTTGTGATATGATCAAAGGTGATATTGCTTAGTTTCTTTTCTATTACTTGCTGATGCAACCAAACCAGCACATCATGCAGCCGTGTCTGATAACCTGTAAGTTTGAAATCGCCATCTTCAATGATAAAATCCCCATTCTCACCTAAGTCAAGATCGTTATCACCTTCTTCATCCACTCCGTCCAGAACGTAGTTAATATCTTTATAGAGCGTTTCAATGAAAAACTCATTTTCCTTTTGTAAGGGAACCAGTTTTTTATCTATATATTCATCAAGGCTTATCCTTTCGATATTCCTGATTTCCTCAATAATCGCAATATAATCGTCCCTTACTAACACTGTTGATAATTCTTGCTAAAACTACTTCATTTACCCGTAAATCGGTAAGAGGCAAAAGGCTTGTCGCCTTACCCCTCTTGGATTATTATTTGCAATCGCACTAAACCTTTACTCAATATTCCGTTTGGCTTGTTTCGGCTGCATGATTCCCCGCAAAGCTGGGGTGTCATTTCGCCTGCACTCCACCAAACCGAATACGTGATATGTATGAGTGAACGCTTAAGATCCCTTGATGTCTTGGACTTTGTGACTGACAAGCCAGGCATGGAATGCTTCGGGATTATTCGGCATAAAATTTATCGTTTTGCTTTGGCCTTTGATTACAATGGTGAATAACCCAAGCACTGACGAATAAATATATTTGGAAACCTCATGGGCGGCATAGTCAAACCCTTCAAATCTATCCTGTAACATTGCGATACGATGAATTGTGATTATAAAAAAGAACGCAAAGGTAAGTTGATTTCTTATTATAAAAATCAATACAGCGAATTTTATCCGTTCACCTGATAAGGGATTAACAGGCTAAAGCATGTGCCTTTGCCGATCTCGCTTGTGACATCGATATGTCCGTTCTGCAGGGCTATAAGCTGATGAACAATCGCCAGGCCTAATCCAGTTCCACCATACATACGGGCGGTGCTTTTGTCATTTTGTTTGTACACGTCAAATATGGTGTCCAGTTGGTCTTGTGGAATGCCAATGCCGGTGTCCTGTATATCGAACCTGATATTGACACAATCCGCATGAGTGCCAAGATAGCCGATTACCACCTCAACACGTCCATTACTGGTGAACTTAATCGCATTGCCGACAAGGTTGGCGATAATCTGTTGCAATCGTAACGGATCGCCAATCACAAAGGCCGGAATATCCGGGTCAATGCTATAGTGCAGGGAAATCCCTTTATCATTGGCAATCTTCTGAAGCGGATAAAGCGATTTATGGACGGTATCTGTAATTGAAAAGGGAATGGTTTCCAACTCGAACTTGCCCGCCCTGATTTTGGAAAAATCCAGAATATCATTCACGAGTACCAACAGGTTTCCTACGGCTTCCTCAATATATTGTGTGTATTGTAGCTGGTCATCGGTCAGGTCGGTTGCTTTCATTAATCCACACAAACCAAGCACACCGTTCATTGGTGTCCTGATGTCGTGTGTGATATAGGCCATAAATTGCTCCTGCATGGCTTTGGCTTCTTCGGCCATGATTTTGGCGTTCCCCAAGTCAAGCTTGTCCTGTATGACATCTGTGATGTCCAGAGATACGCCACAGATATAATTTACTTCGTTATCCTCGCCCAGAATTGGGGTTTTAAGCACATATAAGTGATATTGCTTGTCATGGAGTGTAAAGTTGTCCTCAAATCCATAAGCTATTTTGTTCGTCCTTACCAGCATATCATAATGCTTATACAGGCCGACATTTTCACTTAACGCTCCAAAGGAGTCACGCTCGGAAACTGGCTGATTATCCTTAAAACCGAAGATTTCTCGGGCCTTACGGTTAAAGGTCAGGTAGTTGCCCTGTAAATCCTTTATGTACATGATAAAGGGGCTACGATCAATCGCGGTCAGGAGTAAATCCAAAGTAGCATCCGGGATTGGTGCCTGTCTTTGCTTACGCATTGGTAGCGCCAGCAACAATACGCCCGCCACACCTACACAGTAAAACACTAATACACTGATAATCAGAAGACTATGGGTGATTTTCGGTTGACTTAAAGCAATCCATAGATAAGCAATGAAAATGCCTGTTGTAACGAGAATAACCAATATCCAACGCTGTAAGCTACTCATCCACACAATTTTAAGCCAGTGGGAAATATCACAGTTTAAGATACAAAATCATTTTTTGATTTTTACAAGCCTCAATCATAATTGTGATGGATTTTTGATTTTGTTACGTGTTTGTCAACGAATTGTTAATGACATCGGGGGATTTTGCGGATTAGGGTCAGTGGATGCATCTTTGCCCTACAAACAACAACAAACATCAAACAAGCAAACAACCTACCAAGGAGCAACAAACAAAACACGTAAGAGAAGAATTAAAGGGGGCATTCGCCCCTTTTTTATTTGCACCATTTTCAACATTTGAATTTTGAATGGGCTATAAAAAAAGCTAGTTCGAAATGGCATTGACATACAAGTCTGACAAAGTATAGCGGAGCTTAATGCCAAAAAGCAAGTATGCGAAAAACGGCTGCCATTTGGCAGCCGTCCTGTCATAGTACGGGCGTACCATCGCGCCGAAAACTACTCTTTCACAAAAGGCATTGAGTGACTTTGATTGTTTGTTTTGTCTTTAGCTATCAGAATATATGTACCACTTGGCATGGCGCTGATGTCAACCAAATGGGTGTCATTCATTGTACCTGTTAATAAAACCTGTCCAGCCATGTTGACTATAGAATAGGTGACTTCATTTTCTGCCGAGATCGCTAAGCTATGATTGGCAGGATTAGGGTACAATTTGATACTGCTTTGCAGTGTTTTCGTTTCTGCAACACTGACCGTGTTATAATCCTCATAGTAGAAATGCAACACAGCCCAGAGAGGACTAAAGCTGCCATTACCGAAATAACGGTAGGCATTGATAGTATCATACAACCCCGCAGCGGTATAAAAATATTCCAACTTATAGGTCGTGTCCATCGGAATGCTGCTATCATCCAGTGTGTATTTCCTGATGATGTTATTTTGGTTGTCAACTTCAACGATTTCACCATAATCATCATCCCAATATTGGTTGTTCACGTCCCAATACTGGATAGCCCAATAGGCAAACTGCTTTGAGGTTCCTGTATAGGCAAAGCTATCCCTATAGTTCNNCCGAGCCATTGTCAATATAGCTGGTACTTAGTAAAATGCGATTGCTACCATCGTACAGGAATTCTATTTTGTAAGATCGCTCCCAACCTGATTGCCCCATATAGTAGATATTGAAGCTGTCGAGATAGCCACTACCGTTGTAGAAATAGTCCTCTTTATAAAAGTCCAGACCTAACGGGATATAAATAGCACTATCCTTGATGATCCGGTTCTGGCCATCATAGATATAATGATGCTTTAGCTTGTCCGTATATGCTGTGCTGCCAGCCGAATCCTTTTCAATGACTGTCGCACGTTTCCCATTACTACCAGTAGTCACAGTCCTTTCATACGTTCCATCGTCATCCTGATGGATGGCATGGGTCAGGTTTCCGTTACCGTCATAGCTATTTATCACTTTGTTTAACAGGACAAGGTTTACACCATTATCCTGATAGCTATAGCTGGTGTCGGATTGGATATATTGGACAGCAAGAGGCTTTTTAGCATCAAAATACTCTATCCGGTATTGTGTGTTGCTGAAATAGCTGTTTTCGTTTGGATGCGTTGAACCTTTAAAATTACGGTACACATGCCGCGTACTATCCGTGATTAATGACCCTTCATACCTGCTTTGTCCAATCAGGCGTTTTGCCGTAGCAGTTGTTTTGTATCGTGCATCTGGCTCCATTTGTTTAGCTAAAACGACTTGTGTCATTTTGTGCAAATCTGTATAACTATATGTTCTATTGTACGCGCTTTGCGCTTGTGTCGTATGTGCTACCAACACGAAAGCACAGATTAATAATACCTGCTTCATAAATATTGTTATTTTCAATTGTTAAGTTATTTGCGTTTGTAGTAGAATGTTTTCTTTGTGGATTCACTAAACCACCAATAATTGGTGGCATAGACAGCGAAATGATTGTTGTCAATTTTGCGGAAAATGCCGTCAGAATTTAGCTGGCTCGGTCCATGCTTGTAATTAAAGAATGTATCACTCTCTATTGACCAATTTTGCACGCCATAAGGGCCACCACCACTACCACAGGTATCTTTCCCCTCGTCCATATAATAGGTCTTGTCGGCACTGAATATATAGGTGTCATCCTGCCCACAGGGATAGGGAATACCGTCTTTGACATCTACCAAGTCAGACCCTTTGAAGTTACTGTCAACTATCCTTTCAAGAACCCATGAGCCGACAATCATTTTTTCATTGTCATTCAGGGTAATGCCCGGGTCTGGATCATTATTACCTGGGTTTGTGTTGCTGTTCTTTTTGGAACAGGAAAGCAGCATTAATGCCGCAATTGCGCATAGTGCAATTTGTTTCATAAAATTTGATTTTTAAATGTGACTGGCAGGAAATAAAAGAGGCGTGGTAACTTAAACACCCCTACTCAGGCACTTGCGATGCCTCCTTGGAAATGAATAAGCCCACGCCGTATCGGCGCGTCTTACATCATTTTTTCCAAGGATTGAAATTTCGCAAGTTTCGAGTAGGAAAAAAGCTGTAGACAGCTATATATGTTTATGTAGTCACACTTAAATTATCTCATGCACAAAATTTGATTAGATACAAATGTACAAATTATTACTTTCGTTTAATTCGTTAAATACCATTTTGAGTCTACAGACCTCAATGATAATTAGATTATATGGAACTGGCTGATTTTAAGGAAAGAGCACAGGCACTATCTGAAAGCGACATTACACAAGCCGAGTTGGAGGAACTTATTGGTGTATATTTCAGTCATAAGCCAATCCCATATTATCATATAGAACCTGGGCGGTTTGTCGCTAGGGGGAGGTACAACAAGAACGGGGAAATCTTCCACAACAAATCTCAACTTTCATATAACAGTAAAATATCGGAGGTGCTACCTGGTAGAGCTAACTATGCTCACCAACCTAAGTTCTACGCAGCTATTTCGCACGACACGGAATATTCTGATACTGTTTCAACTGTTATAATGGAAGTTGCCCATAACCATATCCATGACCTTAGAGCTAACAGGGAGTATTTTACACTAAGTAGATGGCGCGTAAAAAAAGAGTTAGTAGTGGTCGTTCTGCCTTTTTCAAAATCAATTGCCAATAGAAATCCCAATATGGTTGCGATGAGGGAGTATTATAATGATTACCTTGTTAAGCAGTTCGGTAATCATCCTGCAAACCAGTACTTTCTTGATAGTCTTGAATATATCTCAGACCTTTACTGCCAATACGAAAACAAAACAGGATGCTATCGTATTTGTGCAGCATTTTATAATGCACTTTTAAAAATTTGCCGAAATATGAGTCATGACATAGATGGACTCGTTTATCCAAGTGCTAACACATTCGCAGCGGGAATTAACATCGTATTGAATGCAAAATCAGTTGACGAAAAACTTGAATTAGATTGGATTCAAATGATTGCTATGCAACGTAACCCAGCAGACGAATGCGATATATTCTTTTCTCATGCAAGTGATGAGCAGGTTCCGGACAAAAATGGGAACTTTTATTTTAAGAAGATTGTATAGAGCGATTGGCTTGACTTTTACACACCAATAAATCAATCTTTGCTTTCAATATGAATAAAACTATTGCTAATAATAAAATCAATAATAAGAAGTACCATAAGCAAAAGTAATAATACCAGTTTACCCCAGAATTGCAAGTCATCCCTGAAGCCTTGGATTGACCAAAGGACAGTTACATAAGCAGCGTTCATGACTATCCAATAGTATTGTTCTTTTGTAGCGCCTGCACGAAGCCCATCCGCAATAATCCATGATGTTGATACACTTAAAGACAGACCTAAAAGAAACAAAGAAACAAGGCTGTCAGTTTGATAGATTAAATACCCGCTTAATGCCCATATCAACCATGAGATAATCGCCAAACAAAAACCAACTTTAAAATTTTTAGACTTGTAGTCTGCATCTCGAAAATAAGCATAGTCGTCCATGAAAGTTTTCAGACGTAATGCTATATAGAATAGCGCAAATAGAAGTGTACAAAAGTCAATGTTATTCTCAGGAAATTTCGTAAGCCCGATAAGCAAGGCTGAGACGATAACTATAAGAAACGAGTTATTGATGTGCCTGACCATAGTTTGAAATAACACTGTGACACCTCTGACGTAATGACACATATAAATTTATACACTTTTATCCTGTTTTCAATCATTAACTGCCAATGTTTAATAACTATTAATACTAATACCGTCAAAAAACGGTATTGCTGGGGTGTCTTAATAAACATAACTTGTAATAAGGATTCAAAAAAAACAAAAATGGGCGATGTAAATTTTGATGCAATTAAGGGACACGTTAGCACGCAATATGGCGACTTAACGGGAGTGATTCAGATTGATGGACATGATAATATCAGCTCTATCTATGATTTATGCAACGATTATGGTTTCAATACAGATGAAAAATTCATTATTGGTTTCGGCTTAGGTGAAAGCACAATACAAGGTGTTGGCGAAGATGATGAAGTATATTGTTCTGTATTGTACGTAGATGAGAATGTGTACGGTGATAACTTTGAAGCAATAGAAGCAAAAATTAAAATGGATAGAAAGCTAATACTAAAAAAGAAAGATATTCTTGTAAAATATTCTTCACTTGGAAAGTATATAAAACGATATGAATTTGTTGTCACCTCTGAACTTACAAGAAGCGTTCAGACGATTGAGATTGAAGAAGATTAAAGTTAATACCTAATACAGTTATCAATAGTTGTACCGTCAAATAATGGAATATCCTGTCGCTTTTGTTTAGATATTTACGATTTGATTACAGTGAATGAAAAAGCTTATAATACTTAATCAGAGAGCACTAAGTAACATAAATCCCGCATTGTTGAATGTAATTTCGTACAGGAAGTCAGGACTTAGTTTGAATCATATTATTGGCTGCTCTTTCGATTGTGCTTATTGCGTAAGGCATTTCTTTGGCAATTACAATATGAAAGAACCGGCAATGGTTTGTTCCGACCAGGAAGCTGTTTCGTTATTAATGAGTCATAAGTTTTTCATACCCGACGTAACACCTATTCAAATCTTTAACCGGGCAACAGATCCATTTCTGAAAAAAGTAAAGCCACATCTATTTTCTGTATTAAAATACCTTGATGATAAAAAACTGAAGAATAATATATTAATCATTACGAGAGGACATGTTTCCCAAAATGATGTTGAGAAGCTTGAAGAATATAAGAACATTAGAATTACTTTATTACTAACATATTCTGGTATAGCAGACCCAGCAATTGAGCCTGTAGCAAAGAATAACACTACTATAACCTCTATTCAAACAATTAATGCGTATAAAAATAAGGTAAAGTTAATATTATACTGGCGCCCTATAGTCGAAGGGTGGAATGATGATAACGACAGTATAGAGAGAGCCTTAAATGCTGCTCAATATACCGATGCAATAGTGTTCACTGGATACTATCATAGACCGGAAAATGCTGATTATTTGAACAGTATTGGCATTAATACGCCCACAGAAGACTACGCCAGAAGAAAGCTCATGCCATTTAATTTGGAACAGCGTATACTCAATAAGTATCGTGCCTCCGGTTTAAATGTGCCTTTGTTTAGAAAAACCTCCTGTGGTGTATCATTTGTACAGAATTTACCAGACTATAATGGACATTGGGGGGTAAACGAGCTCTGTGATATTTGTCCAAGTGAACAGAAGAAAGTGTGTCAAAAGCACTATAAAGCTCCATCAACTGCACAATTTCAAGAACTATTGAAAAAGTATGATTATGACACTAAGTTTATTATAGACAACGGACATATTTGGACAGAGGGTTTAGGAGAAGAAAAAAGATACCATCTTCAGCATATTTTAGGCTACCAAATTTGGGATATATTGAAGCCACATTATAAAGACCAACATGGCAGATCGCCTTTTGGGCAAAATATAAATATGGAACTTGAAATGTGGTATCAGAAAGTAAAAGAGCAATTTTATAACAGTTCAAGTACAAAGAATGGATGAAAGTGAAATTTTAAACCAGCCCTGGCGTTCCTTAAAGTTCATAGTATTGGACCTTGAGGGCACGGGTGCGCAACATAAAGACCTTGAAGGAATTGTTGAAATTGCTGCTATTGAAATAGCGCAACAACAAATTACCTCAAACTATTTTTATAGATTAATCAATCCTCAAATTAAGATACCACCTATAGTATCGAGAATTCATGGATTAAAAAATTCTGATTTGGAGGGTAAGCCATATATAGAAGATGTGAAAAATGATTTGTTGAGTTTTATAAACAATCAAATTCTAATCGGCCATAACGTAATAATTGACTATCGCTTGTTAAAACTTAGGCTTCCAAATTATTCTCCAAAGTTGTTACTCGATACCAAGAAGATTTCAAAACATTTTTGGCGAGAGATGCCAAAGCATGGCTTAGATCAACTTATTGAGAGATTTGATATTGCGAACCAACTAAATGACTTACCTATTCAAAGGGGCCGTCATAGTGCGTATTATGATGCCTATGCCACAGGACTTCTTTTTTTAAAAATGATAAGTGAGAAGTTTAGTCCTAATGCTACATTAAAAGATGTACACAATATTTGTGGCATTAACTTAGAAGACACGTCTTCAAATCAAATTTCAATGTTTTAAAGGTTATGAAGATTGCAATTAGTGGTACACACAGTACAGGAAAGACTACATTTATAAAAAAACTAACTGACGAGTTAGAAAAGAATGGAATTAGATATATTAAAATTAGTGACCTCGCAGTTAAATGCCCGTTGCCAATATTGAAAGATCACACTGTAGAAAGTACGTTATGGATTGCATCAAAAGGCATGCTTGACGAAATTGAGGCAGAACATACAAGTCAAATTGTGATTGTTGACAGGCCAATATTAGACTGCTGGGGGTATTTTCAAGCTGTTTGTAAAGAAAAATATTCTAGTGACTATCCTAAGCTACTCGCATTAGTTTCGATGATTAAGCATTGGAGTTATACCTATGATATTATCTATCAGACTATATTAGATAAAAGTATTCCAATTGAGAATACCAAAGAAAGAATATTAGATGAAGATTATAGAAAGCAGGTTGATATAGAAATGAAGTTGGGTTACAAGCACTTTGGTATTGAGCCATTGGAATTAACGGTATCGAATTCTGAACAACGACTTACTGAGCTTATAAGTATCATTCAAAAAAATATAAAACGTAAATATTAAGTCATGCAAAAGTCAACTGATTATACTAACGGCGTTATTGGTGTGGTTAATCTCGCACGTAAGTTTAACAATGAAATAGGTGTATACAGCGAGCATTTTATAAATGAGAATTTCCAATTCATTGTTCGTCTGTCAAATGGCAGATTAAAAATGTCAACAGAAATAGCGCAAGATTATGAAGCTCAACCTACAAGTGTCACTGGTGACAGGGTAAAAGCCGTTGCAGATACATTTGTTGCAGGGTAAGTGTTATGCGCTATTGTGGATAAGCTACTATTTGTCTTTATTCCTGTAGTAGTTAGCTAAGCATATAATATGTTTTCTTTCATTCCGATATCCACGGAAATATTTACAACGAATACAGTGGGTATCTATGTTCGCATAATACTCCCCGTTGAAATATTTGTTCTTTTCTGGGCAAGGACTCACATGTGATATGACTTTGGGTATCAGTTCGCCCGTTTTATTGTCTATATAATTTATGCTGTGGGTGTTTATTGCTTTTAGATTCTTGAGATAAAATGCCTCTCTACTTTCTTTTCCCTTTTGCTGTTTTTTATCGTACTCTTTGTTGAGACGTTCAATTTTTTTTCGCTCTAATTCATATAATTTTCGTTCTTCGTCATTCTCTAGTAAGAACTCAGCTTTCCATTTGTCCCACTCTTTATCCCCAATTGGATTGTATATCCATCTCTTATATTTTACGCCTGTAACAACCAGGTCTTTTAACATCTCAAGCTCGAAGTCATCTTTGAATTCGCTTAAATCAATTTCAATTACCGAAATGCCTTCAGCTACTATTTTCTTGTATTTGTTTTCATCAATAAAATGTGTGACGGCAATTTCAACGAGCAATTTCCTTTGCCCAATTTCTAATATTATATCAGGTACGAAATCACTTACTTTTTTCTCTAGATAGACGTTGTGAACATCATAAGTTTTTTCAGAGATTAGTTGTACCTTATTCGGTAGGTCCAGGTATATATCTATATCCTCAAAAAACTCTTCTTCGTTGGTTACTTTGCTAAATTCTGGTATGGTAAATTTTTGTTCCTGAGCGATAATTTCTTTTGCTGCGAGGTGTAAAGCGGTTTGAACTGCATGTTTACATTCCGGTGATTTGTAATGCGCAAAATGATGATTCTTTTTGTTGCCTTTCCTGGCAACAAGCATGGCACCACATGCAGAACATATACAATTACAAGCCAATCCTCTTTCCTGAATATCTTGTATATGTACAAGTACTCCATCTTTCAGCCCGTAGGGTAATTTTATACTCATTGCTATAAATATCGTAAGAACTAAGCACTGAAGCAATTCGGAACTTGGTCACAAAGGCTGATATTTTGTCTCATTTAAATACCGTCAAAAGACGGTACTATTATATGCTTTTCTGACAAAAAGATATATCAAGGGCCAATTGAATGACAAATAGTCCATATGTGACACTTGGACTATTTTTTGTGGGACAGTATTAATCAAACGAAACAAATGACACTCTACATTACACGAACTGAGTTCCATAATGATGTAATACCGGATGCAATAAAATCCCGAAGTGATAACTCTGAAGCTAATTCCTGGCTCTATCATGGGTTAACTAATATGGATAATGATTTGCCACATCCTGCCTGGGGGTAACTAATTAATTTCTTGCTTCTATACGCCAAGCTGGTAAATAAACTATATCTAGTAAATATTTAATTGAATAAAAATGACAATTGCAGAAAAAGTAATAAAGCCGACTAAGGCTAAGATTTTCAGAACTGTATTTCTATATACAGGACAAGGTGAGTCCATTTTAATGGTAATACCGACAGGTGACTCAGTATCAGACTACATGTATGTATTAGTGGACTCAGATCGTGACTTGGAGCCTAATGAAATAGATTTAGTTTCCATGTTTAAAGATTTGTTCAAATCTTCAGAAAAGCTTTCAACGTTTATAAATACGCATCCTCATAAGGACCATATGGGCGGAATAAAGGAGGTCTACGATGAGATCAAATTTGATGAGGTGTGGCATTCAAACCATCGGCCTGGCGGAAAGCATGATAGTGCTTATAAAGACTTTAAATACGTGCTTGAAAAAGTAGGTAAGGACAATGAGTACCATCTTTTGGCTACAAAGAAAGAGAACACAATAGACTCCAGTGACGGGAAAGAAAAAACTAAGAAATTAGGACTTGTAGATTATCAAGTGCTATCACCCGATGAATATTTATGTGATGAAATTGACGAAGGGAATGCTGATGAGCGTAATAAGCGTATCCATGAGCAATGTGGAGTAATCAAATTCACCTATGGCTCTAACGCTAAAAGCATTATGATAACGGGAGACTCGGATAAAACAGCTTGGAAAGACCATATAACAGACACATATAAAAAGGATTTGCCCTCTCATGTGTTAAGTGCAAGTCATCACGGTTCCCGTACTTTTTTCAAAAATGATGAGGACGACAAAGATATTTATGAAGCCCATATAGAAGAAATAAGTCCTGATTATGTTATTATAAGTGCCCCTAAGCAAAAAGATAGCCCTCATGGCCACCCTCATAATGATGCGATGGATTTATATAAAAAACACGTAACTGACGAGGATAATATTTTACATCTCGGGTCTCAACCATATTCCGTCATTGTTGACATTGATGACAAAGGAAATCTGTCTGTAAAGACAGATACAGAATTGATTGAAGAGTATGGCTACAAGGAGGAGGAGGATGACGGCGGGAAAAGCGACAGTAGTTCTCGCGCATATGTCGTTAGCAGAACAACAAGGATAGATAAACAACCAATGGGCTAAATATGATTCAGTGGTTTAAAAAACATCCGACATTTCTTGTCGCGGAAAGCAAAGCACTTGCAAAAAGTGGTAACTATAAAGAATTGCTCCAAAAACGGGATTCATTCTTTGTCTCTCATGGGAATATATTGGTCAGGTATAATGGGCTTCAGAAACATCCCATACTGGTTTTTTATCTAAACTCGACGCCTTATTCAATTCCAGAGATTTACCCATTGTCACGACAGCTTACAGACGCAGAGGTGGAAAGTATTGCTTCAAAAGGGCAAACAGAAATTCCAGTTAACGCCATCAAACATTACTACGAATACAGGCACCAAAATGGTAATGGTGCACTTTGTATCCTGGAGCAGGATAATTTAGATACAGGGTCTGAATTTTATACTATTGAAACTATACTTAACAGGGTTAGGGAATGGTATGAAGCTCATATCACTGGGGAATTCCCCCCTGATAGTGAGGAGATTGAACTTTTTGCGCACTTCAATAATATAAATCAAGATTTAAAAATTATTTACTCTAAAGAGTTTTTAAATAATGGGATTTATGAAGGTGATTTTATTGCTGCAGCCGTAAGTCATGTAACGGGTAATCAGGATTACCCTATGGGTGTTTATCTCGGTGTACGTTTAAGCGGGGTAAATAATGCAGGAATTTTCGTAGAAGATTCAGAAAAAATTCATAGTCATTTAAAGGAAGATGGATTCAATACTGCTTTAGATTTTGAGACAAAGAAGGATTTATTGGAAAGATATTGTGATGAAGGGAAATATCTAACCGGTTGCTGGTTCGACATTGAAGCTGAACCAAGACCGTTTAAAAGTTTTACCCAGTTGATAGAATTGATTGGCAATGGGGAATATGAATCTGGACTTGTACGCTTAAGTAAATACTGCACACTCCCGATAAAACAACTCGCACCGACATTAACTATTGCTGTTAGGTATAAAAACCGAAGACAGGAATATGAATTTCAAATGTTCACAGTTCATAAGAACGCGCAGTCTGGAAACGTTATTATTGGCACAGATGATCTTGAGTCGGTTCGAACAGGCGTAAAAGACTATGAAGAGGTAAAGGCAGTACGGTGTGAAAAGTTTACAGATGATACTTATTTCCAACGGAATAGCAAACGTGCTGACAGGCAAATATTATCTAAGAAGATTGTCAATATCATAGGCGCTGGTGCAATTGGTTCCGAGGTTGCAGACATTCTTGCTAAAGCCGGGGTTGGGCATATGATTCTCGTTGATAGTCAAGTAATGGATGCTCATAACTCGGTCAGACATTTAGTAGGAATGGATGCTACGGGTGTTCAGAAAGTAGAGGCCGTCAAATCTGTACTGGAAAAACACAACCCATTCATAATAGTACAGCCAGTAGCAACAAATATAAAAACCATAGAAATAGGATATCATTTGCCAGATAAATCAATTTCAATAAGCAGTATTGCTGACGATAATATTGAGGGCTTCTTAAATGAACAAGCAGTATTATACAATAAGACTGTATACTATATTCGTGCTTTAAGGGGAGGCAAAACGGGTAGGATATTCAGAGTAATTCCAGGGAAAGATGCTTGTTTTTACTGTCTACAGTTGCATAGGGATGATGGTCAATATTTTATAGACATACCTGCGGATAGTGATTTTCCTACATTACAAAACGAATGCAATAATCCTATTCGTCCAGCCAGCGCAGCCGATTTAAAACTAATTGCAGCATTAGGTTCTGGAATAATAATCAAACAACTACAAAATAACTCAGACGAAAATCATTGGATATGGTCAACCGAAGGAATTGACGGTACGCCGATTAATGAGCCTTATAAATTGTATCAACAGATTATTCCTATACATGCGGAATGTCCTTTCTGCAATGATAAGAACCCTGTTAAGGTTGAAATAAATGAAAATCTACTTGCACAATTATCCAGTTGGGTTATTGCAAAGTCTGGAATTGAAACAGGTGGAGTGCTTGCGGGTTTTATTGAAGGGGATACTTATTACATTACTCATGCATCAGATGCAGGACCTAATGCCATAGAAACCCCAAATAAGTTTGAGAAAGATATAGAATACTGTCAAAATTTCCTAGATGAGTTATATCAAAAATATGGGGAAAAAGCCCGTTATATTGGAGAATGGCACTCGCATCCGGGTTCAGATAATACCCCAAGTACTACTGATTTGGACAGCTTGCACAATATTGCAAATCAAAAGAATTATCTAATAGATAAACCGATAATGATGATATTTTCAGCTACTGGAGACCCTGCTTGCACTGCTCATCCAGCCGGAAAAAGGTTTTATTCAGTGCCATTAAAGAGTATAAGCCAAGGTTGAAATAATATTTAAAAAGGAAAACCGTATGTCCAAAATACACTTCTTAAATGTTCTAGAGGGCGATTGTAATATTATAGAGCATGACTCTGGTAGAGTAACTGTAATAGATGTAAGTAACGCATCTAATGATATACAAACGATTCAAGAACAATTTGTGCGAGAGTCTGCAGCAAGAGCCGAAATGCTACAACGGACAAAAGTTCCCATTGGCAAAAAAGATTATTATCAAAAGAGAGAGCCTGATAATCCCATTTCGTATCTTAAGAACTTAAATGTACAAAGTATATTTAGGTTTATTATTACACACCCAGACATGGATCATCTTGATGGCATACGGGATTTATACGAAGATTTTACAATTACGAATACATGGGATACCAATAATACAAAGACTTGTGACATGGCAAACTTTGGAGGCGGATACAACCCAGAAGATTGGATTTTTTACGAGAGACTACGTGCTGGTAAATTTACAGATACAAAACGCATGTCAATATATTCAGCTGAAAGCAGAGACTACTGGAACGCTGACAATATACATGTTTTAGCACCAACACCTGAGCTCTTAAAGTATGCGAATGATATTGAAGACTGGAATGATTCATCATATGTACTGTTATATACACCGCCAAAAAAGGGAGGTGGATATTGGAAAATTCTGTTCGCTGGCGATAGTCATGATAGGAGCTGGGATTATATTATAAAAAATTACAGTGCAGTCATTAAAAATGTTGATGTACTTATGGCACCCCATCATGGCCGGGATTCAGGCAGAAATTATGACTTTTTAAATGTTGTAAAACCCAAAGTCACGTTATTTGGCAATGCAAGTTCACAACACTTGGCATATAGTCAATATCCTGAAACAAGGATTACAAACAATCAGGCGGGATATATTGTGATGGACATCGGCGAAAATTCAATCACCTTTTATGTTAAGAATCTAGCATTCGCTAATGACTTTAGGAATAATCCTAAAAGGAATTGGGGTAATGCTCATTGGAGTGCTGAGCATAATGGTTACTATCTTTGTTCACTGAATGCAAAATAGAGTATTAAAATGAACTTTAAAGCATATGATATACTGTCTTCGTTAGTTCCAGGTTTTTTGCTACTAATCGTTCTGCTCAATTTCTTTGAAATTAGCTATAATAATAGCCATGTTGTAGCCTATACTGCTGTTGCTTTCCTTTTGGGCTACCTAATGAATGCTATATCAAGTTGGGCTGAGGATATTTATTATTGGTCTTGGGGAGGCAAGCCTTCATCAAAGTTATTAGAGGGCAAAAGTATTTGGAAAGTAAAATTTTATCACGGATCACACGCGCGAAATTTGTTGCAGCAAGAAACTACTGCCAGTAGCAACTCATCTTCGGATGAGCTTTTTACAATTGCAATGCGCCATGCTAACGGAAATGCAAGAGTTGATGACTTCAATTCTATGTACGCTTTTGCAAGAGTACTATTGACTACTGTAATTGTTGCAGGTTTATTTTTTGTGATGCGTAATTATACAGATTGGAGATACTATTTCATATTTGTTCTTGCATTGGTGATAGTTTGGCTAAGGTGTAAGCAACGTGCCTATTATTATGCGAGAGAAGTTTTGAATGTATATCTTAAGTCAAAAGCTTAATTAAGCTGGAAATCTTTAACCACCTATTACGGCATCAATGGCATCATCTGCAGATTGATGAATAAAGCTGGCTTGATAACCAATAGTCGTTTTAATGTCAGAATGCCTGTAAAGCTTTTGTAACATCTGAATAGGCACTTTGTCACCTGCAAGAGTTGCGAAAGTATGCCTGGCAATGTGCATTGACAATTTAGCTTTTATACCCGCTGCCTGGGCTACGTGTGTCCGTAATACCTTGTCGCAACGGCTGGCCGATAGATTGATTATCCTCTGTACGTTAAACTCGTCTTTGAAATCTTTTACCCTTTTCAATTCAGGAAAGACAAAATCATCGTCATTCTCTTTCAGATGCTCATATTTTGAAAGCAGGCTTAGGGCTTTCTCATGCATTTTTACCGAGCCAGCTTTCTTATTCTTTCCCATGGTATAATGTAGGCGCATTTCGTAGAAATCTGACCATCGTAAGCGGTACACGTCAGAAATGCGCATTCCGGCGAAATAGAAACTGATTAACCACAGATTACGTGCATGATCATGTTCCGGGTTGTCAAGTTGCACAGCTTCCAGTTTTTCTAAGTCGGCTTTGCTAATGCCCACTTTTGTGCTTTCTGGGAACTTAATAGATATGCCGTCCTTACCGAATGGTGACATACTCCTTTCTATCACCTTATTTGTAATCGCATATCCGAAAACCGAACGGATAACCGCAAGATAATTTTGGACTGTTCTTTCACTTACTTTTCTTTCAGACCTTAGATAGGTCTTAAGGCGTTCAAGCAAACCTATAGTTACATCCGAAAATGCAATATTCTTCCCCTTTAAAAACTCTCTAAAATACTTGATGCGGGCATTATCGGCTGTATATTGGTTAAACTTGCCAGCTTTTTTCAGCCCCTCAAGATATTCATCAGCCAGGTCAAAGAACATTAAACCACCTTTGGGTTTGATTTTCTGTTTTACTGCCTCTGAAGTGATTTCTTTTGTTGTGGTTTTAGCTTCAAGCAATGTGCCATTGGCTTCGTTCAGGCGAGCGATGATAAGCGCATTTAAACGGGTCGAGTTAGGATATGATTTCCTGACACGTTGAGCCTGCTTATCCCAATCAGTTTCGCGGACATTATGCCCGATATGAATAAAGGATGATTTCCTGTCTTTTGTAATGCGGATAGCGAGAGGGTACGTACCGTCTTTGTTTATTTTCTTTCTAAGAACTACTTTAATATCTGCCAAAGTGAAAGATTTATTGTGTTATTACTTAAGTAAAGATAATAAATTTGGTACAACATAGGTACAACATTTTCTGTTTTTCTATGGTATCACCTGAACTCAAGAACTATTGCAATTCAGTATTAACAGCACTTTCAGATAATTCTTATTCCATGTCGTATCATGTAAAACCAGTTTTTTCAAGGACTGAAAATCCTTGTGTCGGGGGTTCAATTCCCTCCCGCACCACATCAAAAAAGCCTTTCAGGATTATTTCTGAAAGGCTTTTTTCTTTTGGCGCAAACATATAAGTTGATTAGTCGCCGGGCATTTTGGTGTTAGGGCTAATAAGGGCTTAAATCCCGCTCTGAATCGTTTGACCCGATATCCAATGCAGGGCCTGTATTAATGTTGAAACAGCAAGGCATTGCAGGCTCCAAAAAAGCACAACGCCAATAATCAGGTAAATTATTGGCGTTATCGTTTTGATATGCTCTCTCATGTTATGTTTTTTTACGCTTCAATGCGAGGCCACTTCCATGCATAACGGATAATCAAGCAAAGAAGAACGACTTCTACAGCTGCACCTAGCACCATGTGTGTCCATGCAAGTCCGGCTAAATTGAATAACACATAGGGGATAAACACCGCAGCACTAATGATATTTACCCAGCGATTTACCTTGGCCGGCAGTGCAACAGAAAGAAATATCATCAATGTAGGAATTGACATTGAAATGAGTGCTACCAAAAGAAATGTCTGTGTAATATCAAATACAAACACTTTTCCTTTCAGAATATCAGCCATCTGACCAGGCATGTATAAGTGGAAATAGTCAACATAGATATAGAGAAACATAGAACTCGTCCACAGTGCAGCCAATTTCAGCTTTACATTGACTTTAGTGTCTTCAAAAGAATATTCTGTTGTGTTTTGTGTATTCATTAATTATCAATTAAAAATTAAATCCAAAATGTAATCCAGGTTCAGGTGTCCATTTAGGCCATTTATCATCTTTCTCTTTAAATCCTTTGGGCATTTCACTATAATAAGGACGACCGGCAACGCCAAGTGATGGTTCAATAAAAAATCTATCCTTCAAAAGCTTAACATGATAGCCAATACGGTTTGTGTTGAATATGATAAAGCCACTACCAACCTTGTCGCCGTTTTCATTCTTAAATGTTTGCCACATAGGTGTTGCGTGCACTGCTACATAAAGCCCTTTCCATAAATACCTTTGATAAGCCAGGCCTATTCCATACTCTCGTATATAACCGGAAAATTTCTCTTCCGGCTTACCGTATGCCTTATTATAGAATGGGTTAATGCCAAGTGGCCAAGCATGCTTCCAGGTTATGAGTTCAAGAGAAACAACATCTTTTCCGGTAATGCGATAGCCTACATTCAGTTGGGCAAATCCGGGAGGGTTAACGGATGATAAATTACCCAATAAAAACAAGGTACTGCCTACAAAACACTTTTTATAAGTACTGTCTGTTTTGGCATACTGTGCATTCGCCTGTAAACTACTTGCCAACACTAAAGCCAGTCCAATCTGTAAAATCTTCTTTTGCATGTTTTAATTGATGTTAAATGATACTGCAAAAGTAGATTGGCACAAAAGCATAACTCGTTCACTTAAGTGAAGAAATTCGCCTAAGCTCATTTCTAAGAATAGCTGATCTCAGATTGCATGTTGTTGTTTAAAAATAAATTTTATGTATTACTTCTAGAAATTAACGCCAAAATGAAGCCCGGGTTGAATAAAGTAGTTGGGCCATCTTGCTTCTACTGCTTTAAATGATTCCGGCACGTTAGTCCTTACCGGCCAGTAACTGCACCCGATAGCAGGTTCAAAAAATAAGCAATTTTTGAAGAACTTAAACTGATAACCGGCATGGAAGTTCACATATAATGTGTATCCGTTGCCAATCTTCTTTTTGTTCTCATCCATATATTTTTCAAAAGCATTCAATGCATATACGGATGTATAGACTCCTTTCCACCAAAAGCGCTGGTAGCCTATTGTAGGTGCCAGTATGCGTGCATGCCCGGGGTAGTTAAGGCCCGGCCCATCAAATGACGGCCCGAAAGGGATACCTATTGGCCAGGAATAAATGGATCTTTTAAATTCAAAGGAAACAACATCTTTGGGCGTTATCCTATACCCCACATTTAGTTGTATATACTCAGGGTTGTTTACTTTGGAAAAATTTCCCAACATCAGAAATGAACTCCCTATGTAATACCTTCTATAAGTACTGTCTTTGGGGGCATTTTGCGCATGCGCCTGTAAACCGCTTGCCAATACAAGGGCAAGTACAATCTGTAATAATTTCTTTTGCATATTTTTTTAAACAATGTTAAACGAAGCTGCAAAAGTAGATTGGCGGTGCGCCGGCAAACGTTCACTTAAGTGAAGAAATGCGTATTAGCTCTTTTTTCAAGAATTCTTGCTCTCAATCTGCTCAATGATTGAGGTTTGATGCCTAAATAGCTTGCTAGTTGGTGTTGTGGAACACGCTGTATCAGGTCAGGCCTTTTTTGTAGTAAGTTCAGGTATCGCTGCTCAGGTGAAGAAGTTTTAAACTCGTCAAAATTTAGTTGCTGTTTAGCTAATAGTTCTTCAGACAACTTTCTGCACATTATATCAAACTTCGGAAATTTACTGTTTACTTCTACTTCCATATCAGCGTTTGTAATTGTAAGTATCGTATCTTCTATACAACTTACATAATATTCGGACGGGGTTTTGCTTATAACACAAGGGGGTGTCAAAGCTTCCATTTCCGTGTAGAAAGCAGTTGTTTTTTCCTCTCCATCTAAAACATAATATGTTCGGATACAACCTTTCAGAACAAAGTAGCTCTCTTTCGTTTTTTGTCCTTCTTTAAGTAAAATGACCCCCTTCTTAACAGAGTGGAATATGTCTAACGAAAGTAGTACATCCTTCTCCTCATCCGTCAGAGAAATGTATTTTGATATAAAGTCAAATAGTACGTCTTGCATTGGTTTTACATGTTATCACTTTTCTGATACCCTTGGCGACAACTTATAATTAATGCAAATATAACTAAGTAGCCATTTTGTGTTCAATTAAACTTTCGCCCAACACCACAGTCATACAGGCTCCAAAAGATTGAGAAATGAAACAATATATTTCCATATTGGCTATACTATGCCTGGCTGCCATCAGCTCCGACACCTACGCTCAACAAAAGGGTCACGGTAAAAACATTAACCCCGATAAGGTATTTGAAAAACTGGATGCTGATAAAGATGGGAAAATTAGTAAGGAAGAGGTAGATAAAGCCGACCGCCCCCGCATGAAGGAAAACTTTTCAAAGATTGATGCCGACGGAGATGGCTTTATCAGCAAAGAAGAGTTGAAGAAGATGCTGGAACAGCGCAGGCAGGCCCAAAGCGATAAATAGGCAAAAAAACGACTTAGCTTAAATACCTTTAGTGGAAATTATCATCTGCATTGGGCAAATGGCCGGTACATATAATTTTCGCTTTAATTACCACAGGTATTATTGCAATTAACTATAAGCCTGCGTATAATTGGGACATATTACCCTATATGGCACTGGCATTAAGCCATAGTGTCAGCAATAGCGACTCCGTGCATAGCGAGGTGTACAGTCTGGTGAGGGAAGGCCAGGTGCGTGGGCAAATCCCAAGCGGTACTTTTGGCAATCTTACCGGGCGAATACCATATAGAATAAACAGCTACGAGCATGCTGACGTATTTAATGCCCAGTTGTTTTATTATCGCACTAAGCCATTATACAACTGGTTTGTTTGGCTCTTGTACTCATCAGGGTTCCCACTCATACATGCCACTATTATTCCTTCATTGGTGGCAACATGGGGAATACTAATGGTGGTATTCATATGGATGTCTGCATACACACACCGTGTTCTCGCATTTGTACTCACCATATTGGTAAGTTTTTTGCCCGCATTGTCAGAACTTCAGAACACATCTTCGCCCGATGCGCTTTCTGCGTTCGTCGTATTACTTTCACTATACCTCCTGTTTACAAATAAAGAGAAGAAATGGATATGGCTATCATTGGTNNTGTTTACATACATGTACAAGCCATATCCTAAAAGACTACTGTTAACAGCTATAGTATTTATTGCAATAGCAGCCGTAGCAATATTTATTATACCGTTGTTGTCGGGCAATTCATTGTCGTGGTTTACACATTTCAAATTCCTGGAGTCACATGTTCAATACTACTTCCACGTACGCAATGTGTTTAGGGTATTCTTTGCTGATGTGTATTACTGGATATGGGTTGCATTGGGCCTGGTATTGTTGCTGGTAAAATATAAGCCTGCACAACACCTGTTGTTGATTGTCATTTCGACCGTAATAATAAGGTTGATTCTCTTCCCTTCCTTGCAGGAACGTTTTTTTGTACCCTATGAGTTGGCGCTTTTAGTAGCTATGGTAATGGCTGTAAACAAGAGGCGCCTCAGCCAGGTAGTAACTGAAGCGCCTTGAAACCACACTATTCACCTTAGAAAAACTATTTTATCAATGGCATTTGAAATATTCAAATGGTTCCTTACAATCATTGCATTTGTATAATGCTTTGCACGCCGTTGAGCCAAACCGGCTTATCTGCTCTGTATGGCTGCTGCCACATTGCGGGCAGGCTATATGCGCCTCGGCATGTGCTNNGCAATGCCATATTTTTTCATTTTTTCCTTTGCTGCATCGGTGATGTTATCTGTCGTCCACGCAGGTTGGTACACCAGCTTCACAGTTGCATTAACACCATGTTTATCCAGCAAGGCTTTGATGTCTGCTTCTATGATACCCATAGCCGGACAGCCTGTGTAGGTTGGGGTAATAATTACTTCACAACCATTGTCAGTCATACGCACATCCTGCAGCATGCCTATTTCCTGTATGGTTACCACAGGTATCTCAGGGTCCGCTATTTGTGATAGCAGTTGTAATATATCTTCCCTTGTATAGGCAGTACTTACCATTTCGCGTCAGGATAGGCCCTTTGTAAANNACACCTTTTCTGCCACCTGTCTGCATATAGTCTGCGGTAGGCAGGTTCAACTTCGCTTCTTCCAGCACGTTCTTTATATGTGTTTCCCACAGCGAATGAAGAGATGGATTATCCACCGCTACACCTTGTGCTGCCAATGTCTTGTCTGTTTCATCCGCTTCAAACAGTTCGCCGGTGTACATCCACAGGTTATCTATTGCTTGTTGCATTTTTTCATGGCTTTCTTCCGTACCATCACCCAACCTCACCGTCCAGTCGGCTGCATGCGCCATGTGGTATTTCACTTCCTTCAAAGTTTTTGCAGCCAGCGCAGCAAGGGTTTCGTCTTTGCTGTTTTGTAGCGTCATGAAGAAATAGTATTCATAGACTGACATAAACAACTGGCGGGCTATTGTATCTGCAAAATTGCCATTGGGCATTTCTACCAGCAGATTGTTATAATACTGTCTTTCATTTCTTCTATATGCCAACTCATCTGCTGTTCTGCCTTTCCCTTCCAGCTCAGCAGCATAGTTGTAAAACGCCTGCGCTCTGCCTATCAGGTCCAGTGCAGTATTAGTCAGTGCCAGGTCTTCTTCCAGTAATGGACCATGGCTACACAGTTCAGACAACCTATGCGATAATATCCAGGCGTTGTCTGCCAGCTGCAGGCTGTACTTATACTTCAGTTGATTGGTATCTGCCATTGCTATANNTGTTGGATGACGGTACACCTTATCATCAGCGGGGTCAAAGAACATATCCGCATCGTCGGGATTAGATGCCACTATTGAAGTAGCGGGCACAACCCATATGCTGCTGCCTTCGCCACGACGGGTATATATATCCCTTGCGTTCTGCAGTGCCATCTTCCTGTCGGATGCGTGTACACTGCCGGCATGCATATGGTGGCTGCCGTTCCTGCCCTGGATAAATACCTCCCACAAGTCCAGTTGTGTATCTGTAGCCATTATATTCTGTTTTTACTTGTTTGAATTAATTGTTTTTCACAGCTTGTTTTACCTTATAAGCCTCTGCAGCCGCCCTCACCCAGGCACCATCATTATGCGCTTTTTTGTGGTGGTCTATTCGTTGCTTATTGCACTGTCCGTTGCCTTTTATCACACGGTAAAACTCATCCCAGTCAATTTCACCATGGTCGTAATGCCCGGTGGCATCGTTCCATTTCAATTCCGGGTCGGGTACTGTTAATCCTATCACATCTGCCTGCTGAACAGTTTTGTCAATAAACTTCGTGCGCAGTTCGTCGTTGCTATGCCTTTTTATTTTCCACCTGAAAGCGTCTGATGAATGCGGAGAATCACTATCGTGCGGGCCAAACATCATGAGCGACGGCCACCACCACCTGTTCATGGCATCCTGTGCCATTTCGCGCTGCTCAGGCGTGCCTTTCATCATGGTGGCCATTATTTCATATCCCTGCCTCTGGTGGAAACTCTCTTCCTTACAAATACGCACCATAGCCCTGCTGTATGGGCCGTATGAAGTACGTTGCAAGGATACCTGGTTGACGATCGCAGCGCCATCTACCAGCCAGCCTATAGCGCCTATATCAGCCCATGTAAGCGTGGGGTAGTTAAATATGTTGGAATACTTCGCCTTACCTGTCTGTAGCTGTTCTATCATTTCCTCGCGCGAGATGCCCAGGGTTTCAGCAGCACTGTACAGGTATAGTCCATGCCCGCCTTCATCCTGTATCTTGGCCAGCAGTATCTGCTTTGCCCTGATGCTCGGAGCACGTGTTATCCAGTTGCCCTCGGGCTGCATTCCTATCACTTCGGAATGTGCGTGCTGCGATATCTGGCGGATGAGGTGTTTACGATATGCCTCTGGCATCCAGTCGCGCGGCTCTACGGCATCACCTCTTTGTACACGCTCTTCAAACTTCGATAAGCGTGCGTCATCAATAGCCGGTGCTGTATTTATACTCATGATTATGCGTATTGTCTGAACGTCAATACTACATATTCACGCTACCCCCCTACATGATTTCCGTCACCCCCGTTGGTGATTAATCTCATCTTTCGCGGCCGGGCAAAAATAAAGGCGCCGAAAGGCGCCCTTGTGTATGTATCAATTTTATCCTCTTAGCTCTCGCTCCCCTTAGTCTTTTTTATCACCTGTGTAGCGGTGGCTATCAGGCTGGAAAGGTCGGCCATATTAGATGGTATGATCATTGTATTGTTCGTTTTGGCCAGGTTGCCAAACTCATCAATGTATTGTTCAGCAATGCGCAGGTTCACGGCATCCTGTCCGCCGGGTGTGTTAATAGCTGATGCAATCTCCCGGATACCTTTTGCGGTCGCCATTGCTACTGCTTCAATTTCTGCGGCACTACCTTCAGCCTCGTTGCTACGCCTCATATTCTCACCTTCAGAGCGTGCTATCAGTTCGCGTTTTTCACCCTCTGCCCTGTTTATCTGCGCCTGCATATCACCTTCTGAGTTGGCGATGTTGGCACGCTTCTCACGTTCTGCACGCATCTGTTTTTCCATCGCGTCTTTGATGCTCTGCGGCGGTGTAATGTTTTTTACTTCGTAGCGGGTCACCTTTACACCCCATGGGTCGCTGGCATTGTCCACGGCCTCCACAATGGTGCCGTTCATACTTTCACGTTCTTCAAAGGTTTTGTCCAACTCCATTTTACCAATGATGCTACGCATGGTTGTCTGCGCCAGTTGTATGGATGCAAAACGATAGTTGTCAATACCATAACTTGCTTTTTGGGCGTCCATCAGTTGCAGGTATAATACACCGTCCACCTCTACAGCAATATTGTCTTTGGTAATACATGTCTGCGCAGCTACGTCNNGGAATGATAACATGGAAACCCGCCAGTAAAGTGCCCCTGTATTTACCAAATCTCTCCACAATGTAGGCAGAGCGCTGCGGAACTATACGTATGGTAGTGAGAAACAACAAAAGGGCGAGTACCGCCAGTCCTAAAAATATTATAGTGCCTGCGTTCATAAGTTTTTACCTGATTGGTTCTACAAATAATTTAATGCTCTTATAGCCTGTTATTTTCAGTTGTTGCCCTTCCGTCACCGATTCCTTACTTTCAGCATGCCAGCTACTGCCTTTGAATGATACTTTGCCCGTTTGCCCTGCGGTAAAACTATTCAACGCTACCGCTGTCTGCCCTATATACTCGTCTTCAATATCACCATCTGCTTCCTTAGTATTCATGTAGCGTTTTTTCAATGCCTTGCGCAGCAGTGCGAGGCTCAGCAGCGAACTTCCTAAGAATATTAACAGCTGTGTGTTGATTTCAATATCAAACACCAGGCATACCAATGCTGTGACCCATGCGCCCACGCCAAAGAATATTAATACCAGGCCTGGCATGGTAAGTTCCAGCAATATCAACACCAGTCCTATAAGGAACCAGATAACTTCAGCTTGTGAAAAAAAATCTGCCAATGTGTGTTAGTTNNTATACGAAAGTTTTGCATAACAGATTTTGTGGCAATTGTTTTGCGGTAAGGCGGCATATGTGCAATTTGCACTCATGCACCTGCATATGCTTAGTGATGAAATATGGTTCCCTCCGGTAGAGGAGGCCTTGCCAGACGGGCTCTTGGCTATCGGTGGAGATTTGTGCACAGAGCGGTTGTTACTCGCTTACAGAAGCGGCATCTTCCCCTGGTACGACGATGAAACACCACTTTGGTGGTGCCCCGACCCAGGGTTTGTATTATTCCCCGATAAGCTGAAAGTGAGCAAGAGCATGAAACAACTGCTCAGGAAAGATGCTTTTACATTCCCTACCAACAAGGCTTTTGAGCATGTGATACAAAACTGCCAGCAAGCGCCGCGCCCCGGCCAGGATGGTACATGGATAAATGAAGACATCATCGCGTCATACACCGAACTGCACCGCATGGGATTTGCACACAGCGCTGAAGTATGGCAGGATGGTGAAATGGTTGGGGGCTTATACGGCATACGCATGGGCAATATGTTCTTTGGGGAGAGCATGTTCAGTAAACAGAGCAATGCCAGCAAGTATGCCTTTATAAAATACATACAGCAATTACAAGATGATGGCGTACAACTGATAGACTGCCAGGTATATACAGAACACCTGGAAAGCCTGGGTGCGGAGATGATACCGCGAAAGGATTTTGTTGAGATGCTGAAACTAAATAAAGCTTAACACACATATAATTTATTATCTCTTTATTGTATGTTTAGCCAATAATTTCATTACCATGGCAGACTTATTACATACGCGCATCAGGTCGGTAGATATACTACGCGGCATTGTAATGGTCATCATGGCGCTGGACCATACCCGTGATTTCTTTACCGACTTTTATAACAACCCCACCGATTTATCTGTTGCTACCACTGGTATGTTCCTTNNACGTTTCGGCTGGCTGTTCAACTTAGATTATTCGCAAATCATTGTACAGGTAATATGGGCCATAGGCTGGAGTATGATATTCCTCGCTGCACTTATTCACCTGCCTTTCAGGTGGATACTGGCCATTGGGCTGATTATGATATTCAGCCACAATACGCTTGACTTTATCCCTATAGATACCGAATCTAGCACAGGGCTGTTCTGGCATTTTTTGCACCAGTCTGGCTTTATACAATATGGTGATGGCAACTCTGTATTTGTCATCTACCCGCTCATACCCTGGATAGGCGTGATGGCAACAGGCTATTGTTTCGGCAGGGTGCTGCAATACAATGCGCACAAACGTGATAAAATGTTATACCGCATTGGCGGCGGTACTATATTATTGTTCATCGCACTCAGGGCTACCAATCTCTATGGCGACCCGCACCCGTGGACAGTACAGGACAACTGGTTCAGGACGGTATTATCATTTGTCAACTGCGAGAAATACCCGCCATCGCTACTGTACTTGTTGATGACCCTTGGCCCGTCAATTATGCTTATGCCTATGCTGGAAAGATTAGGCGCTAATGCCGGAAGGTTTTTTACTGTCTTCGGCAGGGTGCCTTTGTTTTACTACGTAGCACATATCTACATCATACATATCATGGCAATTGCAGGTACGGTTATATTGGGTTTACCCGTCAACTACTTTACTGACACCGCTAATATGTGGATACCCAAGGCCGGCTGGGGCTGGGACTTACCTGTTGTATATGCAGTGTGGATAGCCGCTGTCCTGCTGCTTTATTATCCCTCACGATGGTTTATGCGGGTAAAGCAGCAGAACAAGCAGTGGTGGCTCAGCTATCTGTAATTATTTGCCAAACTTCTTTTTAAGCAGGCTTAGGGCGTCATTCATATTCATGCCGCTCATGTCTTTTTCTTTTGCCTTCGGCTGATGTCCGCCTTTTGCAGGACGTGGTTGCCTGGCAGGTGCTTCCTGTGTTTGTTTTATAGACAGGGCTATACGTTTCCTATTCATATCCACTTCCAACACTTTTACCATCACCTTGTCATTCAGCTTCAGCACCTCGTTGGGGTCAGTAATGTATTTATTCGCCACTTCCGATACGTGTACCAGGCCATCTTGCTTCACGCCAATATCTACAAATGCTCCAAAGCGGGTAAGGTTGGTAACGATACCCGGCACTATCATACCTACCGCTACATCTTCTATGCTGTATATATTGGCAAATTCAAACGCTTGCGCCTCGCTGCGCGGGTCAAGGCCCGGTTTTTTCAGTTCGTTGATGATGTCCTGTATCGTATGTGCACCCACCTCTTCGGTTATGTACTTCCTTACATCTATTTGCTTCAGCAATTCTTCATTGCCTATCAGTTGGCCCACATCTGCGCCCAGGTCTTTAGCCATTTGCTGCACCAGTGCGTACGATTCCGGGTGTACCGCACTACCATCCAGTAGATTCTCTCCTTCTTTCACTCTTAAGAAGCCTGCACACTGTTCATATGCTTTGCTGCCCAACCTCGGCACCTGCATCAGTTGCTTGCGGCTGGTAAAACCACCTATTTCGCTACGGTACTTCACAATATTATCAGCTATTGATGGGCCGATACCACTCACATAGCTCAGCAGGTGTTTGCTGGCTGTGTTCAGGTTCACACCTACCATGTTCACACAACTAATAACTGTCTGGTCCAGTTTTTCTTTCAGGCGCACCTGGTTTACATCGTGCTGATACTGGCCTACGCCTATGCTCTTGGGGTCTATCTTCACCAGCTCTGCCAGTGGGTCCATCAGCCTGCGGCCAATACTTACCGAGCCACGCACCGTGATGTCCTCATCAGGAAATTCTTCCCTCGCGGTTTCTGATGCTGAGTAGATAGACGCGCCATCTTCATTCACCAGGAACACGGGTAGTTTCAGGTCTAGTTTTTTTATGAATTGTTCTGTCTCCCTGCCTGCCGTACCATCGCCTACCGCTATCGCCTGTATATTATACTGCTGTACCAGCGTCCTTACTTTATGTTCAGCATCTATTAGCCTGTTTTTCTCGTGTATATATACCAGGTCGGTTTTCTTTAGTTCACCTTTCTCGTCCAGGCATACCACTTNNTGTACGATAGCCGGGGTCAATAGCCAGCAATCGCTTACCGCCCAGTGGCGCACTTAATAATAACTGGCGCAGGTTTTCGGCAAATACGCTGATAGCTTCTTCATCGGCCTGTATTTTCAGCGCCATGCGCAGTTCGCTTTCCATAGCGGGTTGCAGCAGCCTGCGGTAAGCGTCTTTCACCGCTTTCTTCACTTGCTCGCCCGCTTCGTTGTTTGCTTTTACAAATTGTTTTTCCAGTATGGCCAGTGCGTCATCTTCGTTGGGCGAAAACCCTAAACGCAGAAAACCTTCCATAAAACCACGCATTACCGCCAGCACCCTGTGCGATGGTATCTTAGTAGCGGGTTCTGAAAAATCAAAATAGTCTTTGAACTTGGCAGCCTCTTCTTCTTTACCACTCAATATCTTGCTGCTTACTGTCGCTTCACGTTCAAACAGGTTACGCATCTTGGCACGTACCTCTGCATCTTCATTCACTATTTCAGCTATGATGTCGCGTGCGCCTTGCAGAGCTTCGTCAGCAGTTTTCACATTCTCATTGATAAATGCTTCGGCCTCCGCAGCAGGATTGATTGCGCCCTGCTCCAATATGCTCATCGCCAATGGCTCCAATCCGTTCTCGCGTGCTGTCTGCGCTTTGGTCTTGCGCTTGGGCTTGTAGGGCAGGTATATATCTTCCAGCTCGGCAATAGTAGTGGCTGCGTTAATTTTATCCTGCAAGGCCTCCGTCATTTTGCCCTGCTCGGTGATTGTCTTTTCTATAAAAGACTTCCTGTCTGCAAATTCTTTTTGCTGGCGCGCTTCATCCTGTATGGCCTGTATCTGCACCTCGTCCAGCGCGCCGGTACGGTCTTTACGGTACCTGGCTATAAAGGGTATAGTGGCGCCTTCGTTCAGCAATTCCAGCACCGCCGTTACATGCGTTTGTTTTATATTCAGTTTTCCCGCTACTGATTGAGCAAATTCCAACATCCTGTTCTGTTTTTTAGGATTGCGAATGTAATTTGAACCTCCCGTTTTCAAAAAGAAAATCTTTACACATATTTGCTTATGGATATACGTGCCGAGATACTGAAAGAACATTCCAAACAAAACTCGGAGGCCATTGCCGCATGGGTGGGCGTGTCGCCACAGCGAGTGGCGCAGTTGATGGAATTGTTCCTGCACGATGAATATCGCGTGGTGCAGCGGCTGGCACAGGTGGTGAGCAAACTGGCTGATGTACACCCGGAACTGATAGCGCCCTGGCTGCCGCAACTGGTGCGACGTATGAATGAACCGGGCGTACACGTAGCCGTAAAACGTAATGTAGTGCGCATATTGCAAAGTGTAGATATACCCGAAACCCTGCATGGCGATGTGATGAATACCTGCTTTGACCTGCTGGCTGACCCCAACGAAACAGTGGCGGTACGTGTATTCTCCATGACCGTGCTGGACACACTCTCCGCCCAATACCCTGAAATAAGACAGGAACTGAGAGTGATAATAGAAGATGTACTGGAGCAGGGCTGCACCGCCGCGTTTCGCGCTCGTGCAAGGATGGTGCTGAAAGGAAAATAAAGGCTGCAGTTCGATTAAAAAACAACTCATTTTGTTAACTCTACAAGGGATGGGTTTAGCTGTTAGCAATATCGTGTGGCTATAAGCAATTGATAGTAAATATGTTACCACCTGTTTGTTAACTATTGTTAACTCTGCACATGTTTTTTCTGAAAAGGGTGTGGTAATAAAAAACCCGCCTATGGGGCGGGGGGAGGTGCATATTATTAGCAATGGCTTATGGTGTAAGCTTGGTGTCATAGATGATATGTTTTACAGTCTCGAATCCAGATAGCTATCGGGATGGGACAGACGGTGAATTTTCGTCTTAAAGACCATAGCCCCGAAATAGTCGGGAATACAATAGCAAATATACGCTAATTATATGATAATATCGAAAAATCAGCCACAGTATATTTGCATCAATATTCACTACTCCCAGACACAGTCCTGCTTTCTATTTATGGTTTAAGTCGAAAAGACTTAATCCAGTGGGGGAAAACAGTTGTTTCAGAATATATATTTATGTAGTATAGTATTATGAAAAAGTTTGTTACCTATATATTCATAATGACTTTGTTCTCCTGCAACGTGAAATACGTGAATAAGCAGGAAGTACAACTTGCAGTTTTACCCAAGTTGGAACAATACTTTCAGTGCAAGTGTATAAAGGCATATCAGGACGACAATCATTTGTACCTAAAAATTACCAACTCGCCATTAATGAACAGTATTGAGAAATGGGGAGACTCTACATTCCTGCACCATATTTCAGTAGTATCATTGTTGATATCTAGTTCGGTCAGAAATACAGACATAGACACATTTCATATAGAAGTTGCCAGAAAACTTCTTTTGGCGGAGACAAGCTATTCATTATCCGGAACAGTTTCTGATTACGTAGATATTGCCGACAAAATAGAGGTAGCATCTGCTTATTGCAAAGCGGTAAGCAAGGGAGATTTTGAAGAGGCAAAACAATACTTTAATCCCGGGTATACAAAGGAGTATTCCGATGGCAGAATAGATACATTTCTTAGGGAGTTTCAATCATTCGGCGAAGTAACAAATGTTTCCTTGCTTAAATATATGCATAATGACACATCTAATTTCCTTGGTGTAGTATTCATTATTACTTTCGACAGTACGAAACATGGCAAATTTGGCTTTAGTTTTCCACTGAATGGGCCTAAGCATATTGATGCGGTCTCTCTTTTGAAAGATTAGTACACATTCCCGCCCATCCCAAACTCTAACCGATCAACCGGCGGTTATCGTTGTACTGATACTATTTTTACAGCAGTCGGAGAATAGTAATCCCACGTGATGTTTGCGAATTCATACAGAGGAGGCCCACCCAAGAAAAGTTTGCTATCGCCATATGCCCTGGGACAAACGCGGGCTATATGTTATATTTTGTCACATGTTCTTCTGTTTTCGCGGACAAAGGAGTATATTGTAGCCGAATTTGATAACACACTCATTCACCGCCAATGGTTTATATATTTCCGGCAGGTACAATTTTTCCTAAAAATGTATGTACAAGCCATGGGGGATTTGTATCTTGCGGAGTGGAGAGAGTGTGTAAAAGGGTGCAGATAATCGATTACCGGGAAATATTATACAAATAAATTATGGCGGATAAAGCGAAAATACTACTTGTAGAAGACGATGCAACGCTGAGTTATGTAGTAAAAGACAGCCTTACCAAAAATGGCTACGAGGTGGTGCACTGTCCCGATGCCGAAGCTGCTTGGCAGCAGTTTATGAAACACAATTTTGATATTTGTTTGCTGGATGTAATGCTTCCCAAGAAGGATGGTATGAGTCTGGCTAACCAGATACGACAGAAAAATCAGCATATACCTATCTTGATGCTCACATCCAAGTCTATGGATGATGATAAGATAGCGGGTTTCCGCAGCGGGGCCGATGATTATATCACAAAGCCATTCAATATGCAGGAACTGTTGCTGCGCCTCGAGGTTTTTCTGAAGCGCACGATGAAGCATGAGGAGGAAATAGCGGATGCCATTAAGCTGGGTAACCTGGAGTTTGACTACAATAACCTGACCTTGCGTGGTGGAGCTAAAGACAAACAACTGACACAGCGTGAGGCTGACCTGATAAAGTACCTGGTGACAAATGCCAACAAGGTATTGAAGCGCGATGAGATTTTGCTGAACGTATGGGGGAAGGAAGATTATTTTCTGGGCAGAAGTATGGACGTGTTCATCACAAAAGTGCGTAAGTACCTGAAAGATCAACCTGGTGTGGAATTACAGACAATACATGGTATCGGCTTCAAGTTTGTATATCCCGGTGCTCAGGCCGAATAATCGTAATTAACTTATATTACAAATACAAAAGCGGCGTATCAATCAGATACGCCGCTTTTTTTGTAATGATGTTTTTTGCTTAGTTATACATACCCGGGTCGCCCTGCAACATATGATCGAAGCGGGGGCAGCTTACATTGCTGCCATACTGTGTATTTTTATTATACCTGCCCTTGATAAATAAAGAAATTTCTGTACCTCCTGCTCCGCGCGTATATGGGTTGAGACTAGATGAGTTGATATCATACGAGAGGGTAAGTGAATAGATATCGTAATCAATTTTAACCGTGGGTATTACAGCATCTTTTGCGCGAAAGAATAGTCCGGCATATAGCTTGAAGTTATTACTGATTTCACTGGTAGTTTGCCAGCTAACCATACCACCACCAATCGTTTGCCTGTAGCTGCCCTGGCGGTACAGGTCAAGATGGCAATTGAGCCCGAACTGGTTGTTGATTCTCCAGCTAAAACCCATGTTAGCAGCGTATTTGGTAGCCAGCACTATTAATAAATTATCCTCTTTGAAGGTATGCTTTGGTTTGTTAAGATGAAATGCGGAAACTCCTACATAGTAGTTGACAATGTTACCGGGGCCTGCAGAGCTATTGAGGCTGATGCCGGCAGCCACATCATAGTTTTGTAGCTTATTATTATTAAAATTTTCTCCCGACAGGTTGGTAGATGAATAACTGCCATTGACGTATTGAGTGCTGAATGTAGCTTTCGAAAAATCAACAGAACGTTGTATGTATCCACCTGCAAAACCTACTGAAAGGTAGGAGTTGCGTTTGTCTTCCAGCGATTTGTTGTAATTGAGCGCGGGGTATACCTGCAGGCTGTTGAAGCTGATGCTGCCTGCCATATCGTATGTAGTAGCAACCCCAAAACTCAGGTAATCTCCTACCGATCTGTTGGTGATAACCCTTGTTTCTGCTGAAACAAGGAATGTTCTGAATGGTACAGATATATTGCTCCACTGTGTGCGGTAATTAGCACCCACTTTATAGTCGCCACTGAAGATACCTGTCAGCGCAGGATTACGCATAATGGAGTTTTCATAAAATTGGGAAAAATGAATATCCTGTGCCCCGGCCGTTGCAGCAGATAACAGCAGTATTAATATCCCCGTGTATCTTTTCATACTATTTCTTTAAAACTATAAGCATTAGCGTATCAACGAAATATCGCCTTTTATTTCTACCGGTTGTCCGTCATCGCACAATGCCCTCACTACATATACAAATACATCAGGCTTCAAGGGGTCTCCTTTGTAGGTCCCGTTCCAGCCGTATGCGGGGTCGTTCAGCGGTATGTTCTGCCTGTCAAATATCAACTCTCCCCAGCGGGTGTACACACTGAAACGTAATACATTCGTCAGCCCTTTACCTTGCGGATAAAACATATCATTGATGCCATCATTGTTAGGGGTAAATGTATTGGGTATGAATACCTGGTCTCCGCTGCAGGTAACATATACAGTCACGTCATCTTCGGCAGTGCAGCCCTGTAAAGAAGTAACCAGTACTTTATACGTAGTTGAGCGTCTTGGTGAAGCAACCGGGTTTGAGCAGCCGGTACAACTCAGCCCATCTGCCGGCGACCATAAGTAAGTAGCCACATTGGTGCTTCTTGTTTCAAGCCTTATATCCGCGCCTCCGCGAAGTTCCTTATCTTGTCCCGCGTCTATTGTGGGCAGGTTAAAGACGTGTATTGTGGTATATCCTGTATCCGTGAAGCAGTCTCCTTGTTTTATGATAACCCTGTACATTGTAGTAGTAGCGGGTTGAGCCTGTACATTTTCTCCCTGCGTATTGCTCAGCCCCTCGGCCGGCCACCATGTATAAGAAGTGCCGCCCGTGGCAAAAAGGCTTATTTCCTGTCCTATACACAAAGAGTCGTCTTTGCTGTAGCTAACATTTTGCCTGTTAATAATTGTGACGCTGATATCATCAAAATTGTTGCACCCATTTGAATCCGTACCGTTCACCCGGAAGCTTGTAGTACTGTCAATGATGACAACAGGGTTTGCGCAGGCTGAACAACTCAATCCAGTTGCCGGCATCCATATATAATTAGTACCGCCGGTTGCATTCAGCTGAAGAGGTTGTCCTTCACAACCGGTTGTGTCGTTACCTGCATCAATAACCGGTAATGGATTTACCGTAACCGTCATGTTGTCCGTAGCACTGCATCCGATGCTGTCTACACCTGAAACATTGTAAATAGTTGTACTAACAGGATTTGCCACCGGATTAGCACAGTTTGTGCAGCTCAGGCCATTAGCCGGAGACCAGGTATATGATTTTGCACCGGTTGCATTCAATGNNCGTTAAGGTATCCTGTAACTGTAAAGTTGGTGGGGTATTGCAGAGTGGCAACAGGGTTTGCGCAGTTTGAACATGAGAGGCCATTATTAGGGTTCCAGCTATAAGGTGAGCCGCCACTCGCAGTAAGTTGTACAGTGTCACCCTCACAAATTTTATGTCGCGATGCCATTACTGTTACAGAGGGCAACGGTTTTACGGTCACAGTTACAGTCGCTGTATCCTTACAACCATTGGTATCTATGCCTATCGTTGTATAAGTTGTAGTAGTGTCCGGTTTGGCCCATGGAGAGGTGCAATTGCTGCACGATAGTTTAACCGGAGGTGTCCATGAATAAGTAGCGGCACCGGTACCTTGCAATTGAACAGAGTCGCCTTTGCATATATCAACATTTGCCCCGGCAGATATTACCGGTAATGGGTTCACCTTTACAGTTATCGTATCGGTATCTATGCAGAGGTTGGACGCTGTGCCGGTTACTATGTAGGTAATCGTCGCTACAGGAGATGCTAAGGGGTTAGGGCAGTTGGAACAACTCAACCCTGTACCGGGTACCCATTTGTATGTNNGTGCAGGATAATCCAGTAGCGGGCGACCAGTTAAAAGTATCGGCACCTGTAGCGCCTAGTTGCACGGAGTCGTTGAGACAAATGCTTTGATTGCTACCTGCACTTACAACGGGCAGGGGATTAACAACAACGGTCACCTGCCCGGTACCTATACATCCATTTGTATCTACACCTGTAATAGTATATATAGTTGTGGTGGTTGGGCTGGCAACAGGATTAGGGCAATTGGCGCATGACAGCCCCGTAGTAGGCGACCAGTTATACGTAACTGCACCGGTGGCGGATAATTGCACACTGCTACCGGCGCATATTTCTTTATTGGCACCGGCACTGATTACAGGTAGCGGATTTACCTTAACTGTTACTGAGGCCGTATCCATACAGCCATTACCATCCGTACCAATTACGGTATAAACTGTAGTGGATGCCGGCCCCGCCATCGGCGACTGACAATTACTACAATTCAAGCCTGTAACAGGTGACCATATATAAGTAGTTGCTCCTGTCGCCAGCAATTGTACTGAATCATTCAGGCAAATTGTTTTATCGCTGCCTGCTGCCACCAGCGGCTGATTATTGACAGTGACCGTAACAGTATCCTTTGCTGAACACCCGTTCGTATCAGTGCCTGTAACTATATAGGTGGTGGTAGATGCAGGGTTCGCAGTAGGATTGGCACAATTAGTACAAGACAATCCTGTAGCCGGTGTCCAGGTAAATGTATCAGCGCCGGTGGCATGCAGTGTTACAGCTATGCCTTTACACATTGAAGTGTCATTTCCTGCATGTACTACGGGCAATGGGTTTACCATCACGATAACCGTATCTCTTGCAGAACAGTTGTTACCATTCGTGCCTGTCACTATATACACTGTAGTATTAACCGGGCCGGCTGTGGGGTTGGAGCAATTGGTACAATTTAAACCTGTAGCCGGTGTCCAGTTGTATGTATTAGCACCTGTGGCCAACAATGATGTACTGCTGCCGTTGCATATTTCTTTATCAGGTCCTGCACTTACTACAGGTAGTGTATCCACCTGCACCATTACGGATGCCGTGTCTTTACAACCATTGGCCGACGTNNTAAGTAGTTGCAACCACAGGGAAAGCAAAAGTACTGTCGCAGGTGGTGCAGGATAGTGTAGCTGCAGGCGACCATATATATGTATTCGCACCTGTAGCGGTAAGCAGTGCCGTATCGCCATTACATATTGTCGGGCTGCCGTTGGTCGTCACTACCGGTTTCTGAAGTACCGTTATTACTACTGTTGCCGTGTCTTTACAACCCGATGCATTGGTACCAATGACGGTAAATGTATCCGTGGCAACCGGTGATACAACCGGGTTTGCACAGCCCGTGCAAGACAAACCTGTACCCGGTGCCCATGCATACGTCGCAGCACCTGTTGCAGTCAGTTGTGTAGATTCTCCTTCACAGATGATCGTATCACCTGAAACGGATATCACAGGTTTGAGCTTCAGGTGAATTGTAACAGTATCATAGTTGATACATCCGTTGGTATCGGTACCGGTTACTATATACGTCGTTGTGGCTTGTGGATTCGCTATGGGGTTCGCACAGTTGGTACAACTCAACCCTGTTGCGGGCGTCCATGAGTATGTAGCAGCTCCGGTTGCTGCCAGTTGAATGCCCGTTGTTTGCCCCGGGCACAGAGNNGTAATTGTGTCCTTACACCCGTTTGCATTTGTTACTATAAGCCTCACCTGGTATGTGCCGGGTGTTGCGTAATAATGTGATGGGTCTTCCGCCATGCTCGTCCCCCCATCTCCAAAGTTCCAGGAGCGGCTGCTGATAGCCGATATCGTATACATGACCGTATCATCAAAATATACTGTATCTGTGCTGCAGAGGTTGCCTGCAGTTGTGAAAGAAAAGTCAGCGTCCATTTCATCTACAGATATTGTATCAGTGTTCTGAATGGGCACCTGGCAAAGTGCACCATCGCTCAATATCAATTTGGGTACATAGCGGCCGCTTTGTGTATAGGTATAGGAGAAGGAGCCCGTACCCGTTGTCTGGGTATAGCCGTTGTTCATATCCCATATGTACGATGTGGTGTTGCTTGA
>DINJ01000180.1:67979-79837 GCA_002423665.1 Bacteroidetes bacterium UBA5543
GAAATATTCGTGCTCGTGTTACCATCACCGAATTGCCATGCTGACGTAAAACTGCTGCCGCCGGAATTATTACTGAAGTTGACGGTATCACCGGCGCATACCAGGGTGTCATTAGAATAAAACTGGGCCGTAGGCTTGTGTGCGTATACATAGTGTATCTTAGTCAGTGAATCTTTACATCCATTGGCATCTGTTATTACTAGCTTAATAGTATATGGGCCTGAATTATTGAAAGCATGGGAAACCGTGTCTGCCGCGGTGCTCGCCTGTGTACCATCTCCGAAGTTCCAATATCTGTTGACGATAGCGAACGGGCCCGGGGTACTCACATCCTGGAATGTAGTAGAAGCGTTCTTACAGGGGTTGAGGTTGGATGCGGTGAAGTTAACGTTTGCCCCCCCTACTTTTACATAGTTTGGTTTCACCAGGCTGTCTTTACATCCCGCGCTGTCAGTAACCACGATTTTTATATCAATCAGCCCTGAAGTGTTTGCCGTAAAACNNTGTTCCGAGATAAAAATCATGCACCACGTTATTTGAAGCTGTTCTGGTAATAGACAACAGATGGCCTTTACATATCGCCGTGTCGTTAGTATTAATGTCCGGCACGGTAATAGGTGTAGCATTTATCCTTTTCGTAATGGTATCATAGCAGCCGGTTGAGGTATTGTAAACCCTCAGCTCTACATAATAATTGCCCGGTGTGGTATAAGTATGTGTCACATTACCTGCGGTGGTAGATGTATTGCCGTCCCCAAAATCCCATAGATAGGTATTGGCTCCGATAGAGCTGTCGAGGAATGTATAAGTCAGCCTGGTACTGCATTGAAATGTCGGATAGAAATCAGCATGAGGCAATTGTACCGTTATATAGTTGGTACGTGTTAAAGTATCGCTGCATCCGTTGTTAGAGGCGATTAATTGTACAGTATAGGTTCCGGTACTATTGTAGGTATGCCCTGGGTTGGTAGTGGTATCCGAGAATCCATCGCCCCAGGTCCAGAAATACGAGTTCGCACCCGAAGAAGAGTTGGTGAAACTGACAGTAGCGTCCGGGCATATAGTAAGGGGTGTGCCCGTAAAACCTGCGGTAGGCTTGGCGCTGATGGTAATGTTTTGCGTAACAGTATCATAGCAGCCTGAAGCAGTGGTCACCACCAGGGTCACTGTGTAGGTACCGTTGCTGCTATACGAATGGGTTTGACTGTTGCAGCCGGCACAATTCACTATGCTGCTTCCGTCCCCAAAATCCCATCGGTAATTGGATGCGCTGGGGGGCGTGTTTAGCGTAGTCGTAAACAGTATCGGGGAATTAGCGCAGGTACTATCCGTATTGGCAGATAAGGTAGCGACGGGAACACGGATTTTAATGTAACTATTCCTTGTAAAAGTGTCCTTACAGCCATTGCCTGCTGTAGCTATCAGCCTTACATTATAGATGCCCAATGCGTTGTAAATATGAGTGGGGTTAGTAGAGGTAGAACTGCCGGAGCCAAATGTCCATGCATATGAAGATGCTCCTGTAGATGTATTGGTGAATGCTGCCGCAAAGGGCACGGTACACGCAACAGTGTCAGACGACGTAAACCCTGCATTGGGTTTCGCATTCACTGTCACTGATTTTTGAATAGTGTCATTGCAATTATTGGCATATTGTTCTATCAGGGTAACGGTATAAGTACCTGCTGTAGCATATGTGTAGGTAGGATTGAGCGCTGTGCTGCTGCCACCATTGCCAAAATTCCATGACCGCGCGATGCCCGCGCCCGGTGTAGTTGTGTTGGTAAATGTAACCGCCTGACCGGCGCATATGGGGCTACTTGTAGTAAAATTGGCGTTTACCTGCCCTATAACGATGTAGGCGTTTTTAGTCAGCGTGTCCTTGCAGCCATTAGCACCTGTTGTTATCAACCGTACATTATAAGTACCCGAGGCGGTATAGGTATGTGTGGGGTTAGTAGCAGCAGAACTATTGCCATCGCCGAAACTCCACTGATAGGACGTGCCACTTGTACTGCTGTTAGTAAACGTGACCTGGAAAGGCGGTGTACAGCCCGAAGTATTGTTGGCTGTAAAAGCACTTACAGGTTTTGAAATAACTTTGATGTAATTGTTTTTTGTATGCGTACTCGTACACCCGCTGCTGTTGATTACCACTAATGAAACAGCAAAACTTCCCGGATAGGTGTATGTATGTGTCGGGCTAACGGCGGTTGATGAATCACCATCACCAAAGTCCCAGAAATATGACACAGCACCACCGGCACCTGGTGTGGTCAGGTTAGTAAACGTAACAGTTTTTGTACCACAAGCAGTCGTTGTGTCAGCGGTAAAGTTGACAGTCGGCGAGGCATACACAGTAATATAATTGGTGTCTTTGCTGCTACCATTATTGTTTGTAGCGGTTAGTATTACTGTATAAGTACCCGGTGTTATATAAGTAGCCGCGGGGTTCTGAAGGGTAGATGTACCCCCATTGCCCAGGTCCCAATGCCAACTGGTGGGGCTGCCGGTACTCTGGTCGGTAAATTGTACTACGACAGGAGAACAACCTGCTGTTTTACTGGCAGTAAATGATGCCACAGGTGCCTGGGCGTATATTGTGAACGATGACGACAAAGCCACCAACAATATGGCCAGTGCATACAATTTTCTTCTCATAAAGTTCAGTACCGTTAATAAAACTCTCTATATGTCACACAGGCAAAAAGGCGGGTGATATTGATGGTAATTAAATTATCCCTTTTCCCTCTCTGTTTACAAATGTATTAAATGATAATGCCGATGATGCTCTGCTGTTTAAGAAATGAGTTATTACGCAGAGCGATAAATAAATATACTATTGCTATTTTATGTGTATAGTTCTATTAGTCAATATTTAGGATCAAAAAAACATGACGAATAGATTGTTAATCAGATGTTATTAGTTTGTTAACGAACTATTGCAGGCAGCGTTTATATAGCTGTATGGTATTTTCCAAACCGTAGTACAATGCATCAGCAATTAAGGCATGGCCTATAGACACTTCCAACAGTCCCGGTATAGATTGCGAGAAGAATTTCAGGTTCTTCATATCCAGGTCGTGCCCGGCGTTTATACCCAGCCCCTTTTCACCCGCCACCAATGCCGCTTGTATATAAGGAGCTACCGCCTTGTTTCTATCTGTATCAAAGTTTTTTGCGTAGGCTTCCGTATATAGTTCTATCCTGTCCGTACCTGTGTCTGCTGCCGCCGCTACCATTTCAGCCACGGGGTCTACAAATATGGATACCCGAATCCCCTCTTGTTTGAATACCGTAATAATATCACGCAGGTATATGGCATCTTTTATAGTATCCCAGCCATGGTCCGACGTGAGCTGGCCATCTGTGTCGGGCACCAGGGTTACCTGGTGAGGCTTTGTCTCCAGCACCAGATCTACAAACTTGTCCACCTTTGGATTGCCCTCTATATTAAACTCTGTAGTAATCACAGGTTTTATAGCTCTAACATCTGCATAGCGGATATGCCTTTCGTCCGGACGCGGGTGTACCGTGATGCCATCGGCGCCAAACTGCTGGCAATTGATAGCAGCTTGTAATACGTCAGGTACATTTCCGCCCCTGCTGTTGCGCAGCGTAGCTATCTTATTGATGTTTACTGAAAGCTTGGTTGGCATAGTGCAAATGTAGGATATTTCGATAGCGTGCGGCAATACTATGCTTACAGACGGGAATATTATAACTTCAACGAACGAAATAATCCTGCATGCCCCGTAAGTTGTTGACAATATTTGTTTTTTCTGCCACCATCGCATTGGGGTTTTCCTGTATGGTAAAGTATAATCCCAAGCGGTTTATATTTATAGGTGATGTAATGGGCTATTATGTGTACCTGCCCGCTGCGTTTATTTATCACAATNNAATCTGCAGGACATGGAACAAATACCTGCCGATGCGGGCGTGCATGGCGGTATAAATTACTATACCACACTCATGAAAAAATACAGCACTGAGGCAGGTCTCGGGCATTGGCTGAACCAATACACATACCCTGTTGCGCTGATGGAGTTCCCCTTTTTTATATCCGCTCATCTTTACGAAAGGTTTGCCGGGCTGCCGGGAAATGGATATAGTGATTCATATAAAATTGCTATCAGCATAAGCAGCCTGGTATATACTGTACTGGGTTTGTTGATTTTATTCAGCCTGTTGAGAAAATATTTCAATTATGTGTACAGCTTACTTGCCCTTGTTTTGATATTGCTCGCTACTAACATGTTTTGGTTCACTTTTGGCCAGGCCGGCATGAGTCACATCCCATTGTTTTTTCTTTACTCATTACTCATGTTCCTAACCATCAGGTTGTATGAACATGCTACCATACGTTATTTTATTGCCTTAGGTTTTGTCGCCGGATTTATAACTGTAATGCGCCCCAGCGATATCATATGTTTATTTATACCGCTTCTTTATGGTATATCGGGCAGAGAGTCTTTCAGAGATCGAATCCACTTTATAAAACAGCACGCTGTCAAAATATTTCTTGCGGTGGTCTTTTTCTTACTCCCGGTTATCCCACAGTTGTTGTACTGGAAGTATATAACCGGCCGCTATTTCTATTACAGCTATCTTGATCAGTCGTTTAACTGGACAGAGCCGAAAATAATAACCGGACTGTTTTCTACCGGTAACGGGTGGCTGCCATATGCTCCTGTGATGGTGTTTGCAGTAGCCGGGTTATTTATATTGCATAAAACCGCACGGGCATGGGTTACTCCTATATTGGTGATACTGCCCTTGTATATCTATATCATTTACTCATGGTATTGCTATAATTATATCAATGGTTTCGGTTCCCGGCCTATGATACATATGTATCCTTTGCTGGCAATCCCACTTGCCGCCTTTATTCAATATGTGGCAAAAAAAGGTATTGTTGTAAAAGGTTTGTTCGCTGCATTCTGTATAGCGAGTATTTGGGTTGTTTATTCACTTGCATGCCTGCAGGGTCAAAAAAAGTACAATAGTGACAATGCCAATACAAGGTTTTATCTGCAAATGCTATTTAAGAATAAACTGACATACGAAGATATGCTGGTAGCAGATGCCAATCACTTTCAACCCGATACCAATAGACTGGTAAAAATCGGCACACTGGCTTACAAGGACTTTAATACACCTGTTGACGGGCATTACGAACGGGACATTGCAGATTCTGCAGGTTATGTTTATCATGTAAAGGACGGCGAAGAATATTTCGCTGATAAGATTAAACTCACGTATAATGAATTCGATTTTGAGGGCGTAAAATGGTTAAAATGCAGCGGAAGGTTTATGCGCCCTGAATCAAAAGATTTCAATCCGCAATTTTTCATATTCGTTATACAGGATGCTGATAACAACTATGTATACTGGAAGCCTTGTAAAATCGGCAACAAAATAGGTCTTGTAAATAATGAATGCAGTCATGCCCGTGAAAATGATTACACACTGGAACATACTGAGTACAACCTATGGGGACATGTGTATTTCTACATTAAAATGCCCGAGGAGATAAGGGATGGACAGGTTATATCTCTGGACATATGGAATACAGGCAAACAGAATTTATACCTGGATGACTTCAAAATAGAATTGTATAAATGACAGATTATTGCCGGAACCTCACTGCCGTACCGTAAGGGTCAACTGAAATTTCATACCTCTTACTATCATGTGGTGCTAATGTAACTATATCATACACCTGGTAAAAACCGTTACGCCCTGAGCAGGGGCCGCTGTGATGGGGACGCGGGCCATTCCTGTCTTCGTTACGGCTGAATATGTAGAGTTTACTGTTCCTGTCATCTACGGCTAAACCATATGGTTGAAAGAATTTACCCGTAATCTTCTTTACGATATCCCCGGTATTGTAGTTGATAGCGTACACACTACCTACTTCCAGCGAGGAAATAGTATCATTCATGCAACTTACAAACAGGTAGGGTTGTACCCTGCTCATGGTGAGTTCCTGCGGATTATCGGCAACCGGTATCACTTTCAAAAGCTTGTCGGTTGCAGCATCCATCATGCGCACTTCAGCGGTGTTTGTACAGGTAATGAAGTATTTGCTCTTGTCAGGCGACATGATAATGCGGTATGGGTCAGGCGTACCGGGTGTACTCTCCAAAGTTGTTGCCTTGTTATCTATACTTATAGCTGTATGGCTGCCATCCTCCTGTATCTTGTATATGGTATTGCCGAATTGCGATGTAGCATAAAACGATTTAGTCGGTGCGGCCGCAAAACCACCTATAAACTGAATAGCTCTGCCCAGGTTGCTGACGATACTCATGCTCTCCGTGTTTATCAGCAGCAGGTCCTGTGTGTACCAGTTGCAGGCTATTAGCCTGGTACCATCTTCGTTCAGTTGTATCGCTTTCTGAAAAGCACGCGGTGTTATAAGTTCCGCCACTACACTATCCGTACGGGTATCTATTTTCTGTATCAACGCGGCGTTCCAGAAGGACACGTAGGCATAACGTCCATCGGCTGACATAACGATGTTGTTAGGTTGTTCCCCGTCATGGGTTTTACCCACTGATATGTAGCGCATCACTATATTCTTTTCCGCGTCTATTACCGCCACCAGGTCGCAGCCCTGTTGTACGACATATATTTTTTGTCTCGTGGTGGCTTCTGTACCGAATGCGATATTCCCGTTTTTATCAGGCGCGCCGTACTGTATCCAGTCGCGCAAGGTTTCATATTCGTTCCGGCTAAGGGCGGGAAGATTATAGGGCATAGTAGGCAATGCAGTGGGCCCCAGTTCAGGAAAAGTATTAATGAAATACAGTAAAGAGCTATTGGCGATGTTATAAGGGACTACAACAGCCCCGTTATTTCCACCATCAAATAAATATTGCCAGCTATCCAGCCTCAGCCCGCCTGCACCTGTATAACTCGCCTCGTTGTGACAGCCTGCGGTGGCACATTTTTTAACAATGATATTGTTTACTGCATCCGGGTAATTAGCTGTAACGGGCGTATTCGTCAGCGGTTGCATTCCCTCATGTTTGCACGAGGGTAATATCCACAAAGCAACAAGAAGTATATGCAGTTGTATTTTCAAAACATGATAAAGTTAAGGCATCAGCCCTCAAATACAACCTGTGCATAGGCGGCTTCTCCNNGTTTGCGTACAGCCAGCTTAATAGTTTCAGCAGCGGGAAAATCTTTCTTCAACTGCCGGTGCATATGCGCGATAAACTGCTCCAGCAAATCGTAAGGCTGTGCGAAAGCATCGTCCACCGCCGCACGTATAATGGTATAATCAACAAAAGGAAGAGCAGCTACATCGGTTGCATCCACTGTCACATCCACATCCACTTCAAATTGGTTGTCCAGTTTATGTTCCTCGGCATACCAACCTCTTGCCGCCGATATGGCTATTCCGTGCAGTGATACTGTCAACATTGTTCAAAAATACAAAGAGCCGTCGAATAGACGGCTCTTGTGCGGATAAGTTCCTGTTATTTAAAGCGCATATTCACCGAATAAGGGTCGGGGGTTACCTCATACCTTCTGCCGTTTACAGGTTTCAGTGTATTCAGGTCGTAGACCTGGTAATACCCGTTACGCCCGCCACAGTCCGATGTATGGTGTGGTGCCGGCCCGTCCGACCGTACATTTCTGCTGGCTACATAGAATGTTCCGTTTCTGTCGTCGACTGCTATGCCATGTGGCTGGTAAAAGGTTCCGTCAATACGTTGTACTGTTTCCAGTGTGTTATAGTCAATTACATAAACTGAGCCTCTGTATAATCCTGATACCTGCGAAATATCTTCCATACAGGTAACAAAGAGGTAAGGTTTTGTTGTTGATATAGCCAATTCAAGTGGCATAACACCGGTTGGTATTACTTTCAGCAGGCTGTCATTGGTCCTGTTCATTACCCTTATTTCGTTGGTGCTCTGGCAGGTAAGGAAGTATTTTGAATAATCAGGCGACATAATGATCTCATGCGGGTCGGGTGTGCCGGGGCCTGCAACAGTTTTTACGGGCTTATTGTCTATTGATATTTTTACCGGGGCTGTTCCCTGCACTACTTTATATACTGTATTGCCATATTGCCCGGTTACATAAAAAGTATCGAAAGACCGGTTGGAAGCTATACCATGTGGCGACTCCAGCAGTGCCAGGTTAGCAGCTACTTTCATATCGGCTGTATTAATGACCACTAAACCGCCGTTCTCGGAAAGTTGTGATGTTATCAGCTTATCACCCGACTCCGACACCTGGACGATATTAAAGTTGAGCCCCCCGCTGAAAGGTGATAAATCTGCCTGCCCTATCACTTTATCGGTACGCATGTCTATCTTCTGTATAATGGAACCTGCTATAAAGCAGACGTATGCATATTCTCCTTTGTTGTCAGTTTGTATATAATGCGGCGATTCAATAACGTTCGGTGCCTGTCCTGTTTTTATATACCGCATAACCACCTTTTTCTCAGCATCTATCACGCCTACCAGGTCGCAGCCCTGCTGTGCTATATAGGCTTTCTGGCGTGTGGCGGCGTTAGAGCCAAAAGGTATATTGCCGTTTTTGTCGGGTGCTCCGTCAGCTATCCATTGTTTGATGAGGTCATATTCGCTTTTGCTCAGTGCCGGCATATTATACGGCATCGTGGGCTTCACGCTGATATTATCGTAAGCACCCGGGTTGATAAAGTATAGCAAGGAGCTGTTCTCCGGGCTATAGGGCACAACTACCGCTCCGTTGCTGCCCCCGTCAAATAAATATTGCCAGTCGTCTATACGCAGGCTGCCGGCACCGCTAAAACTCGCTTCATTATGACAGCCGGATGTCGCACATTTCTTAATGATAATATTCGCAACCTCTAATGGATACTGTGTGGTTGCGGGGTCAATCTCTGTTTTGGGTATCACAGGCGGCTCGTGTTTACAGGATGCGATAACCAGAGATGCGCCTATGAATAAGCAGCTTAATTTGTTCAGGTTCATACGTATTAAAAATACTGATTTTTACATTATCGTTCTTTAGCGTAGACAGCCTGCGTGATTATTAAGTTTGGGTTTAACTCATTTTTTTTCGCAGTAGTGCTTGCAGGTCATTATCTTGCAGCCCTGAACATGCGTTTCCGCCTGCTGATATACTTGCTGATATTAGCTGTTCCTGGCTTTGCACAGGTGCAGGATAGCGTGCATGATAAATTAACCACCGCACTGGAAAAAGCACCCGCCGCCGATAAAGTCTGGCTGCGCGCTATACATATTTCAGGCAATAAAGTTACACGCAGGCCCATCATTCTTCGCGAGGTGAATGTGGCTGAAGGCGACTCTATACTGAAAGAAGAACTGCCCGAGTTGCTGGTACTGAACCAGAAAAGAATTTTCAACCTGTCCATATTTATCGAAGTGCAGGTAATAGCGGATAGTATATCACCAGGGGTTATCGACCTGCAGATAAAAGTAAAGGAGCAATGGTATATCATTCCTGAGGTTACTTTTAAACTCGCTGACAGGAACTTCAACGTATGGTGGGTAGAGCAGAAACGCGATATCCGCCGCGCGAACATCGGGGTCAACCTTAAGAACAGGAATTTCAGGGGCAACCTGGAAAACGCCGTGATAGTGGCGCAGATAGGCTACACACAAAAGTTCGGGCTGGAATATAGCCGCCCGTATGTAGACAAGGCACAGAAGCATGGCTTTGGTGTAAAAGTGTTTACCAGCCGCAACGAAGAATGGTATTATAAGACGGACAGCAACAAATGGCAGTTCGCACGCACGCCCGGCAGGTATATTACTTCTGCCATTGAGGCGTCGGGTAGCTATACCTATCGCCCCGCCTACGCCAGCAGGCATATGCTGGAGTTGCGCTACCGAAATCAACACGTACAGGATACCGTGCTGCTCATCAACCCCAACTACTTCCTGGATGGCAAGAAACAACAGCAGTTAATGGAGTTTATTTACAGGTACGAGCTGAATATGGTGGATAACTGGAACTATTCACTCACAGGCTTGAAGGCTATTACACAGTCGATAGTGCGCGTGGGCTGGGAGGGCTTCGATTTCCAGAACCAATACCATGCGGAAATAGGCTACTTCAAAAAACTGCACAAAAAACTATACAGCTCACACATCTTCAGGGGCAGGTTATCATTTCCTGAGTCGCAGCCATACACCTATGTGTATGCTATGGGCACGGGCAGCGAATACCTGCGCGGGTACGAATATTATGTAATAGACGGCTCACACTACGGCATACTGCGCACCAACCTGAAATACGAACTCGTCAATTGGACCATCCGAAAAATACCTATCCGCTATATAGCCACATTACCCATCCGTTTATATCCCAAATTGTTCTTCGACCTGGGCTATGTCAAAAACAAGTTCGCAGGCAACAGCTTTATGAATAACAGGCCATTATATTCATGGGGTGTGGGTACCGACCTGGTCTCCATCTATGATTTTAAGCTGAGGCTGGAGTACGCATGGAACCATTTGGGCGAAAAAGGACTATTTTTACATATAAACAACAGCGAGTAGTCGGCTTCTTTACTTAGCTGACTGGCTGTTACATACACACATCTATGCTGGTAGCATTATACAACCGTACATTCGAAGAAGAAAATATCCCCCGTATACTACACGTCATTCAACTGCTGGAGCAGCACAATCTTCATATGGTGTTCCACAAACAGTTTTATGAACGTATAGAACCTTACCTGTCGTTGAAGGAAAAACCGGGCTTATTTATGAATGCCTCCGATTTGCCCCGCAATACGGATATGCTCTTCAGCCTGGGTGGAGATGGTACGCTGCTGGATACCGTGGCTTTTGTCGGTTCATCCAATATTCCGCTTATCGGCATCAACCTGGGCAGGCTTGGTTTCCTGGCCGCTATACCCGAAGAAGAAGTGGAGGCCGCTATATCATCGCTGGTACGTGGTTCTTATTCCGTTGAGCAACGTACGTTGCTGCACCTCGACTCCAGCATACCCTTGTTTGACGGCAGCCCCTATGCGCTCAATGAGTTTACCATCAACAGGAAAGATTCTTCCTCGATGATTAAAATACACACTTACCTGAACGGCGAATTCCTGAATACTTATTGGGCGGACGGCCTGATAGTGGCTACGCCTACCGGTTCTACAGGTTATTCCCTCAGCTGCGGTGGCCCTGTGGTATTCCCGCAAACATCCAGCTTTGTTATTACCCCCGTAGCCTCGCACAACCTCAATACCCGCTCGATAGTAGTGCCCGATGATACGGTTATCTCCTTTGAAGTGGAGGGCCGGGCCGACCAGTTTCTCTGTACACTCGACTCCCGTACGCAAACCATCAGCAACCAGGTGCAGCTGGCGGTGAAAAAAGAAAACTTCACCATATCGCTGGTGCGGCCCGATGAGCACAACTTCCTGAAGACGATACGCGAAAAACTATATTGGGGTATCGATAGTCGAAATTAGCGGGTTTTGCTTCCTGCAATAAAAACTTACATTTGTAGTTATACTGTCTGTACGATATGCGCAAACTGTTATACATATTATCCGTTAAGATGCTGCCCTGGGCCGGTGCTCAGGCGCAAACCTTTTATACCGGTACGGAGTATGGTTTTATGGCGGGTGGCTCGCAATACTTTGGCGACCTGAACGATAATTACGGCTTTCAAACGGTAAATCCCGCAGCAGGCGCTTTTACCCGCATACATATGAACCCCTATATATCCGTGAGGCTGGGGGCTAACCTTACCAGGCTGTCGTACGACGATAAATTATCTTCTGCTAAGTTCAACAAAGCGCGCAACCTCAATTTTACCGCCAGCAGACTGGAAGGTTGTATATTCGCCGAGTTCAATTTCTT
>DINJ01000177.1:0-168 GCA_002423665.1 Bacteroidetes bacterium UBA5543
GAAACAAAATTTGATGTACATGTAGCTGCTGATGGCGACGAGTTTGCCATTGGCAAACTGAAGATTAAGGTGTTGCATACCCCCGGTCATACATTGGAGAGTACGAGTTACCTGTTGTACAATGAGGAGGGCAAACCCCATTGTGTATTTACAGGCGACACCCTGTTT
>DINJ01000177.1:366-11056 GCA_002423665.1 Bacteroidetes bacterium UBA5543
AATTACGCCTTGCAGGATATGACCAGGGAAGAGTTTATAAAAGCGGTAACAGATGGTTTATCCACACCACCCGCTTATTTCCCTTTGAATGCAAAAATCAACAAAGAAGGCTACGAGAGCATGGATGCGCTGATGCGTATAGCCATGACGGGTTTCACTGTGCCAGAGCTGAAAGAGAAACTGAAAGAAGAAGTACTGCTGCTGGACACAAGACCAGCAACGGAGTTCACACAAGCCTTTATTCCCGGTGCTATCAGTATAGGCCTTGAGGGGCGCTTTGCAGAATGGGCGGGTAGCTTGCTGCCGTTTGAGCAACCGATGGTGTTGGNNCGTGTTGGTAACAGAGCCCGGCAAAGAAGAAGAAACCGTGATAAGGCTGGCCAGGGTAGGCTTTGAGAACGTACAGGGCTACCTGGAAGGCGGAATAGACGCATGGATAAATGCCGGTGAAAAAGTGGATATGATAATAGATATTGAGCCCGATGAACTGGCTATGGATATGCCCCACGATAATAAACTGGAAGTGCTGGACGTAAGAAAAGAATCAGAATACGACGCGGGCCATGTTAAAGGTGCTACCAATGCCCCACTGGACTCACTGAGGGATATTTTCAACATTGCGCTCATCAGCAGCGAGAACAACCTGTACATACATTGTGCGGGGGGCTATCGCTCGGTAATAGCGGCATCCCTGTTGAAAAGGCAGGGTTATCACAACCTGCGCAATATACTTGGCGGCTTTTCTAAAATGAAAGACCAGAAGGGATTGAAAATAGTGACTACTGAAAAAGAGAGTGCATAAGAGAAACTTAATACATCTATCAGCCCCTTTTTTAGCAGAAAAGGGGCTTTTTTATTGCAATTGTACAGCAGGGCATGTATTTTTAAGTTTAGAAAAGTATATTTGAAGCTTATCTGTTAAATGATAAACATGAGACAAATTTCCGCTATATGCCTGTTTGCGGCATTAGGCTTTGCAGCCTTTACCGCTAAGGCGCAGGGAGAAGCCGATCCCGGCTTTGCATCTACAGGCGCTATGCGTACTGCTTCCGGTTTGAAAATCAATGAGTACGATTACGAAAACCAGAGGGCGCACGTGAGCCTTGGGCATGCTTTTGTAAAGGGCGAAAGGGATATCAGGCTGAATATTTCGCAACTGGAAGTACGCATGCCTTTCTTTGGCACGTACAGCGGTGGATATTTTGATGTAAAACTGCCGATATTCTCTGCTGCGGGCGAATTGGGTAATTCATGGGGCCTGGCAGATGTGTCTGCATCATATACCCATATGTTCATCGGTTTGGAAGACTGGACCATACAGGCAACCGGTGGTTTGCTGATGGGTATGGGAACTGCCAGCCAGGCAGATGGCAAAGCACGTCCATTGCCAATGGCATACCAGCCCAGCCGTGGCAGCACAGATGTAATGGTGGGCGGTAGTGTTCAGTGGAAGCAATGGATTTCAGCAGCAGTGGGCTACCAGCAACCTTTTTTCAGGTACAACGAAAATGAGTTTTTCGCTGCCAACGCTATCAACGATACGATATATAGCAAGGATGTATATACTATCGCGCGCAAACTGTATCGCCAGGGCGACGTGATGATGAGGTTGGAAGGCCACTATATCATGTCGGACCGCTTTGGGTTTACTGCAGGAGCCGTTGGTATCTACCACCTGAAAGATGACTTGTACGAAGACCGCAATACAGGACTATGGCACGAAATAGATGGTACACAGGGTTTGACGGTTAACCTGTCAGGTAATGCGTTCTTCCGTTTTGGCCGCCACGGCGAGTTTAAGCTGGATGTAACAGGTACTACACCTGTTGTACGCAGGGACGTTTATTCATCAGGCTTGTACCGTCAATGGGTACTTTTGCCGAGGTTCACATTTTTCTTCAATAGCAAGAAGGGTGCGTTGATGTTCTAAAAGAAAAATAGTTTTATATGAAAATGCCGGTAATACCGGCATTTTTTATTGGAGGTAAGCGAAAATATTTTCACGACATTTGCCCTGATGAAACACCTGGCCGCGCTGAATAAATACCTGCTGCGATATAAATGGCACCTGCTGCTGGGTATGTTGTTCGTATCTATATCCAACGTTTTTGCTGTAATACCACCCGTCATTATCAGGAATGTAATAGACAAGGTAAATGCAAATATTACCAACTATAGGCTGGTGGCCGACACGTCTCTCTCTGCCGATTTCGAGGATTATATATTCATTTTGGTACTGCAGAGCGGGCTTATATTATTAGGGCTGGCTATAGCGCGTGGACTTTTTATGTTTTTCATGCGGCAAACTATTATTGTTATGTCGCGCCATGTAGAATATGACCTGAAGAATGATATATACCAACAATACCAGGCGTTGAACACACAGTTTTATAAAACCCGCAACACCGGCGACCTGATGAACCGTATTTCTGAAGATGTGTCAAGGGTGCGGATGTATATTGGCCCGGCGATTATGTATACTACTAACCTGGTGGTGCTCACTATTATGTGCCTGTGGAATATGATACGTGTCAGTCCTATGCTCACGTTTTATGTCATACTACCATTGCCGTTGTTGGCGATCAGTATATATATCGTCAACAGAATCATCTTCAGGAAGAGTGAAAAGATACAGTCGCAATTGTCGGATATGACTACCATTGCCCAGGAATCATATTCCGGTATCAGGGTTATCAAATCATTCGTGCAGGAAAAAGCGATGATGGGTTTCTTCAACGATAAAAGCGAGGAGTATAAGAAAAGCGCGGTAAATCTGTCATTAACCGAAGCTGTATTCTTTCCATCCATGAACCTGTTCATAGGGTTGAGTATTCTCAGTACGGTGCTCATTGGTGGTTACTACGCTATACAAGGCACTATATCGGCAGGTAATATCGCAGAGTTCATCATTTACATCACAATGCTTATGTTCCCGATGATGGCAATAGGCTGGGTGGCATCTATTGTACAGCGTGCAGGCGCATCTCAAAAACGCATTAATGAGTTCATGCAGGCAACACCGGATATTGTAAGTAAAGAAAATGCTATCCGTAAAACTCCTGAAGGCAATATCAGTTTTGAAAATGTGGACTTCGTTTACCAACATACCGGTATCAAAGCATTAGATAACTTTACACTGAACATCAAGGCGGGGCAGAAAATTGCCATNNCCTGCTGCTGCGTATGTACGATGCCAATAACGGTACAGTGACCATTGATGGCCATCCTATAAAAGATTACCATTTACAAACACTCCGCAGTTCTGTTGCCTATGCCCCGCAGGAAGCATTGTTGTTTTCGGATACGGTGTACAACAATATCAAATTTGGCAAAGCAGATGCAACTGAAGAAGAAATAAAAGAGGCTGCAAGACTGGCTGACTTTGAGAAAGACATAGCCATGCTGAAAGAGGGCTACGAAACTGTAATAGGAGAGCGTGGTGTAATGCTATCAGGCGGACAGAAGCAAAGGCTGGTGCTGGCAAGAGCCTTGGTGAAGAACAGCGCCGTATTGTTGATGGATGAATCGTTATCGGCTGTTGATACACAAACAGAGCAAAACATACTCAGCAACCTGAAACCATATATAGAGAACAAAACTGTAATCGTTATCACACACCGCATATTTACAGGTTGGGATTTCGATTCTATTATAGTGTTGGATAACGGGCAGATTGCAGAGCAGGGTACNNAGCTACGCCCGCCTGTACCGCCATCAGACTGAAATGAATACCACAGCGTAAACTGCGGTATATTTTTTATAAATTGTCCAACCACAAACAGATACCCGATGAAAAAACTACTGATAGCTGCAACTTTTATTCTTAATACCATAGCTGCGATAGCCGGTAAAAATGACATCTCAATAAAAGGAACTATTACAAACCCATTGGCAGATAGCGTTACTATCAGCTATCCCGACTATGGTGAGAACTGGCTGGATTTCAGCATGCACGTAGTAAATGAAAAGCTGGATAAAAACGGCAACTTCCTGGTAACGCTACCACTGCCGCATAACTACACCATTGTTACAATACAGAACGGAGAACAAGCTACAGAGCTATATGCAAGCCCCGGCGATAAGCTGGCATTTACTGTAGACGCAGCCGATTTTGACAATACAGTAAAGTATGCCGGCATAGGTATGAAGCCTGCTGTGGCCAACTACATGGCAAAGTATGTTTTGACTTATGGATTGATTGACAATTTTCATAGCGCCGCTAATAAACTGAATGCTAAAGAGCCTGCTGAGTTTGAAAAAGCAATTACTGAATTAGTACAAAGAGAGTTGAATTTTCTTGTAGAAAACAGTGCCGGCCTGCCACAGTCTTTTATCGAATTCTGGAATGCATATTACGAGTACAGCAAGTACAACAAGATGATTAGCTATCCTTTAATGCACGAAGTTGTAAAAAAGAAAAGCTATGACGTAGGTGAAATTCCTATGGAAAACTACGTAGTGGCTAAGAAAGTGCCTGCTAAATTCAACGACGAGTTTATGTATATCCTGCCTTATCGTAACTATATAGACGACTACTACCAAAGCCTGCTAACTATTGAGAGCAAAAACAAACCGGCAACAAAAGAGAATGTTCCTTATACTCATGAAGACAAAATGCTTGAGTTGTCAAGACAACATATGCCGGCCAACAGCGAAGAGTATGTTTTCGCAAATCATATACATACATACACACGCCATGCACCACTGACACGTACTGAACAGCTTTATAGTACATTCAACAGCCGGTATAAGGATAGCAAGTACGCTAAATACCTCTCTGCCATGATTGACCAGAAGAAGCGATTGAGTGTTGGTGCGGCGGCTATTGATTTTACAGTATATAACGCGGAGGGCAATAAAGTGAAACTTTCCGAACTCAAAGGTAAAGTGGTATATATAGACTTCTGGGCTAGTTGGTGCGGGCCGTGTATCGCACAGTTCAAACATACTAAGAAAATCAAAGAGCACTTTGCCGGCAAGGATGTGGTATTCGTGTACATATCTATTGACGAGGATAACGAAGCCTGGCTGAAAGCTAAAGAAAAGTACGATTTGACAGGCCTACATACCCGCGTAGATGGCTGGAAAGGAAAAATTGCAGCAGACTATGGCGTAAACGGCATACCAGCCTACTTTTTGGTTGACCGTGAAGGCAAATTTGCTACAGAAGATACCCCTCGCCCCAGCAACAGCGAAAAGCTGATAGAAGCCATTGAAGCATTGCTTTAAATAGCATCGCCATTACATTATTAATATTAAGATAATGTGTTGTTAATGATGGCATTACAGTAAATGCGTCCCTTTGTATAGCCGTATAAGGCTATCTAACACCATACATATGGCAAAAAGGGAAGTAGATATAATAGTCCTGTCGGACATTCACCTGGGAACATATGGTTGTCATGCCAAAGAGCTGCTGCAGTACCTGAAGAGCATTAAGCCAAAGGCTGTAGTACTGAATGGTGACATCATAGACATATGGCAGTTTAGCAAACGCTACTGGCCTGCTACGCACATGATGGTGATAAAACACATTGTGGGCTGGATAACCAAAGGTATTCCCGTCTATTACATTCCCGGAAACCACGATGAAATGCTCCGCCGTTTTAAAGGCTTTCAACTGGGCTCTTTGAAAATAACCAATAAGCTTTCCCTGAAAATAAACGGTTCTAAAGTATGGATATTCCATGGTGATGTTTTTGATGTGGTGATGCAGCATAGTAAATGGCTGGCGAGGCTGGGTGCAGTAGGGTATGATATGCTGATATTGATTAACCGCTTCGTGAATTTTATTTCACAAAAGATGGGAAGGGGCAAAGTATCACTCTCCAAAAAAATAAAGAACAGTGTAAAAAGCGCGGTTAAGTTCATCAACAGCNNGAGAACCAGTTTAAATATGTGGTTTGCGGGCATATACATCACCCGGAAATAAAGACAGTAGTTACCGAAAACGGACCGGTTATTTACATGAACTCAGGAGACTGGATAGAAAACCTTACAGGGCTTGAATACAATAACGGCCAGTGGAGTATATACAGGTATGTTGATGACCTGAAAGCGCAGGCAATTAATATAAACAAGAAAAAACAAGCCAAAGAAAGTCCCAAAGAGTTGATGGCGGTACTGTTGCAGGAACTGAATGTGAACACGAACAAACCCGGCCATTTAGATAACCTTCCGGGTAATATAGAGGCTGCTTGAACCACAAAGTGAAAATATTATTCGCTATACAAGGAACCGGCAATGGCCACCTGAGCCGTGCCAGGGATATATATCCCGAACTGTGCAAGTACGGAGAGGTAGATGTACTCATTAGTGGTATACAGGCCGATGTGGAGGTTCCCTTTCCGGTTAAATACAAACTCTATGGTATGAGTTTTATTTTCGGCAGCAAGGGCGGTGTGGATATTGGACTTACTGCGAAAAAACTGAAACTATTTAAGCTCATCAGAGATATAAATAAACTACCCATCGAAGATTACGACCTGGTGGTAAACGATTTTGAACCGGTAAGCGCATGGGCATGTAAATTAAAGCGTAAGCCATGCATAGGCCTCAGCCACCAGGCGGCAGTAATGGCTGAGAATGCTCCACAGCCCGAGAAAGGCGACCTTAAAGGTGAACTGGTACTAAAATATTATGCACCGGTTACTGACGCATACGGCTTTCATTTCAGGCGATACACTAACAATATTTTTACCCCCGTTATCAGGCGGGAGATAAGGGATATAACACCAACTGATAACGGGCATTATACCGTGTACCTCCCCGCTTATGACGACAAAGCATTAGTTGAACACCTCTCGCATTTTACAGAAGTGCAGTGGCAGGTATTTTCAAAACACAATAAAGAGGCCTTCAGCTTCAAGAACGTGCATATTCAGCCGATAGAAAATAACGCCTTTATTAAAAGTATGGCAAGCAGTACGGGGGTATTATGTGGCGCGGGTTTTGAGGGGCCGGCCGAAGCATTGTTTTTAGGCAAAAAGCTGATGGTAATACCTATGCAATCGCAATACGAGCAGCAGTGCAATGCCGCTGCCGCTGCACAAATAGGCGTGCCGGTCATTAAACAACTCAGCCGGAAGTACTATGATAAAATAAGGTGGTGGTTGCTCAGCAATGAAAGAGTCAAAGTCAATTTCCCCGATGAGACAACGGATATAGTGCGCAAACTGATAGAAGAACACGCACCACAGGCTATACCACAGTTAGTATAGAGTAGTTATTTACCCTTGAATACCGGTTTTCTTTTCTCCAGGAAGGCATTCACACCTTCTACAAAATCTTCACTGTTGCCGGCTTCTACCTGCACTTGTTTTTCCAGTTCCAGTTGCTGGTCCAGGTTGTTGCTGTACGATTGGTTGAGCAGACGTTTGGTGAGCCCTATACCTTTTGTAGGCATAGTCGCTAATGATTGTGCCAGTTGTTTACTATCCGCTTCAAAGTTTTCATCGGCAAATACTTTGTATATCATGCCCATGTTGGCAGCTTCCTCAGCCATTACCTTATCGCCCAGCATCATCAATGCAGCTGCACGTTGCATACCTATATAGCGAGGCAGGAAGAAAGTGCCCGCACTGTCCGGTATCAAACCTATTTTGCTGAATGCCTGTATGAACGATGCGCTTCTTGTGGCTACCACTATATCGCATGCCAGGGCTATATTGGCCCCTGCACCGGCAGCCACACCGTTTACTGCCGCTACTATCGGTTTCTCAATATCGCGCAGGCGCTGTATTACAGGATTGTAATGTTGGCTGACAATCTTGTCAAAATCAACATTATTGGGGTCAGGTGTTTCCGCCAGGTCCTGCCCTGCGCAAAAGCCCTTACCACTACCTGTGATATATATACAACGTACATGCTCGTCGGCAGCGCAATTATCTAAATAGCCCTGCAGTGCCAAAGCCATCTCGCGGTTGAAGCTGTTGTATTTGTCAGGGCGGTTGAAAGTGATATAACCTACCCCGTTTTCTTTGTGCAGTAATACAGTATCGCTCATGCTGTAAAAATAAGCATCAATAGCATTGTATGCTAACAGAAAAATCACGCAGTTTCTGTAAATAAGTTATGTTTTCGTAGTTTCAACCACGTAATAAACAACCATGTTAGTAAAAGTATTTGGCAGCGCGGTATATGGAGTAGATGCGCTGACCATCACCATAGAAGTGGACACGCCCGGTGGCAAACCCGGCTATGTAATTGTCGGGCTGCCCGACAATGCTGTAATGGAAAGTATCGAACGTATTATATCGGCCCTGAAAAATACAGGGCTGGAAAAGCCACGTGCACGCACGGTAGTGAATATGGCCCCGGCAGACATTAAAAAAGCAGGTGCTGCATACGACCTGCCCATTGCAATGGGTTGGCTGGCTGCCACAGGACAGGTACCGCAGGATGACCTGGATAAATACATTATGATGGGCGAACTGAGCCTGGACGGTACGCTGCAACCGATAAAAGGTGCCTTGCCCATAGCTATACAGGCACGTGCCGAAAAGTTTAAGGGGTTGATACTTCCTAAGCAAAATGCGCGTGAGGCAGGATTGGTTAACAACCTGGATGTATATGGCGTTGAAAGCCTGAAAGAAGTAGTTGATTTCTTTAACGGCAATATTAAGTTGGAACCTGTGCAGGTAAACACCCGCGAAGAATTTTATGATGCCCAAAGCGCATTCGAGTTTGACTTTAATGATGTAAAGGGACAGGAGAATGTAAAACGTGCATTGGAAATAGCTGCGGCAGGCGGGCATAATGCGATATTGATCGGTCCTCCCGGTGCAGGTAAAACCATGCTGGCAAAACGTATACCCACTATATTGCCGCCACTTACTTTACACGAGGCGTTAGAAACAACTAAAGTACATTCTGTTGCGGGTAAGTTACCGGGTAATACTTCGCTGGTAGCTCNNATCATAATGGTGGGCCCTCCGGGCGCAGGCAAGACCATGCTGGCCAAGCGGATTCCCGGTATTTTACCTCCGCTTACTCTTCATGAGGCGCTTGAAACCACTAAAATTCATTCGGTCGCAGGAAAAATGAACAGGGAAACTTCATTGATGGTTTCCAGACCATATATTGCGCCACACCATACTATTAGCGATGTAGCACTCGTAGGCGGAGGGGGAATACCACAGCCGGGAGAAATATCGCTGGCGCATAACGGTGTATTATTTCTTGATGAACTACCTGAATTTAAACGAACGGTGCTGGAAGTAATGCGTCAGCCGATGGAGGAGCGCAGAGTTTCTATATCACGTGCCAAAGTGAGTATCGACTTCCCTGCCAGCTTTATGTTGATAGCCAGTATGAATCCATGTCCTTGCGGCTACTTTAATCATCCTGAGAAAGAATGTACCTGCTCGGCACAAATGGTGCAACGCTACCTGAATAAAGTATCACNNGTATCAGGCCCCTTGCTGGACCGCATAGACCTCCATGTTGAGGTTACCCCGGTGTCGTTCAACGAGCTTTCGTCTCAAAAGACATCAGAAAACAGTTCTGCAGTACGGGAACGTGTGATAAAGGCCCGGGAAGTACAAGCTAAAAGGTTTGAGGGACATGCGGGTACATACAGCAACGCCCAGATGAGCAGCAAGATGTTGAAAGAAATTTGTACCATCAATACGATTGGCCAGACCCTGCTGAAAGCAGCTATGGACAAGCTCAATCTCTCAGCCCGTGCCTACGACAGGATACTCAAAGTGTCCCGCACCATAGCCGACCTGGAGGGGAGCGAAGACATAAAACCCGAACACCTGGCAGAAGCCATACAATATCGGAGCCTGGACAGAGAGGGGTGGGGAGGATAATTGCTAAACTACTTTCCCAAACATCCTATCCAATATAGCTGCCGTTTCCTTTGCTGCGAGTTCGGGTTTCAATGCTGTATCGGATATGCCTGAAACAACACGAGATATATTATGGTCAACGGTTCCTTTTTTGGCCCAGGTATTCGCAGATGCTACTGTTAGGTAAGCTGAAAAATTATGATGCCCGCTACCCGGTCGTTCGCCTATAATGTGTACTATCCCCTTTTTGCCTTGTGCATCCCCAAACAACACCTCGCCACATTGATACCCGGTGCGCACCCTGCCATAAGTGATGACGATATTTCTATCGCTGATGTTATAACCTTTCTGCTGCAATTCCGATTTCAGGATATCTAAGTATGGCAGCAAATGTCCTTCATCCATAATAGCACGTGCATTCAATCCGTCGGAGATGATTATTTGTATATCGGGTGGCTGGTTTTTCCAGGTTGTACTTAGTTCGTTTAATTTATTGATAGCATTCTTGCTCAACTGCTCACCAGCCGGCGGGTGATACACATGGTCTTTTCTATCAGTGGCGGTGGATACAACAGGTATGGCTGCGGGTAAAGACTTAATAAAACTGTCCTGTATTTCAGTCCACAGGCTCACCTTGGCGTCTTCGTATAATACACGTATTTCTTTTTCCAGTTCGGGATTCATATCCCAATGGTTATTGCCGTAGCCTTCTGCAATCGGCACACCGCGCCCTCTTATTTCTTTTATCATTTGCCTGCCTTCGGCGTATACGGCTTCCTTCGTCCTTGTATCTCCTTTCGCTTTACGGTATTGATAATATACCCATATAGGGTCACCAAAATGCTCAGTTGGTTTTCCGTCTGCATCTATTACACCTATTTGTTGGAAGAATGCCC
>DINJ01000178.1 GCA_002423665.1 Bacteroidetes bacterium UBA5543
GCAGTGCTTAGTGAGTTAAAGATAAAGTGCGGATTAATTTGAGAGTAAATGGACTTCAGTTCCAGCTCGCGGCGTTGGTTTCTTCGTTCATTGTTCCGGTTAACGAAACGGCGTGTCATAACGATGACCAGGTAAACAAAGCCAATGAAGGTGAGCAGGAATAAAACGACAATTACCCTTTTAGCAGTTTGTGTCTGCCACCATTTTGGTTGTATGTAAATAGTGAATTTAAGGGGTCTGCTGCGCCACGATTCGTCTGATGCAATAAGTGATATTATATTGTAGCCACCGGGTTCGAGAACCGGTAGAATGACTTGGTTTTCTGAAAACTGATATGGAGATTCGTTCAATGAATATTCTATCCTAAGATCCCCCGAGCCGGTTGGTTTTATGACATCGAGGCTCATGATATTAGTACCTTGTTCAATGGTAAGTGTGTCGTTATAGGAAAGCGGGAGTAGTACTCCATCGTAATTTGCAATTACCTTGTAGTTATTAAAATCAAAGTCGTTATTGTCATTGAATTGATATACGAATACACCGTTGTCAGTTTTTATTGTAGCATGATTTGCTGCAAATTGTACGTCATATAAATACCTGTAATGGATGTTTTTTGTATTCTGAAAATTATCAGTTATAGTAATATTCCCGTTAACTCCAATGCGTGCTTTCAGAATACCGAAATTCCCTGCAACAAAAATGTTGTTATCAATCACTTCCATTTTTGCCTGGCGAAGATTATATGTTTTTAGCAGTGTACGTATTTTCCCGCTGTTGTAATTAACAACCTTCATTCCGTTGTAATCTTTAATGAAAATGTTGCCATTGTCATCGGTAGCTATTTTTTCAATAGCGTTAAATCCAAGCAGCTCAAGTTGCCGTTGATTTATTTCGATGCGAAAATCAGAATCAGGATTAAATAAAAAGACCTTATCAGTAGAATAGCAGATGATTGTATTATTAGGACGGCTGTAGTGTATATTTCTAAATCGTTCTCCATGGCAAATGCTATAATAAAGACGGCGGTTAGCCCTGTCAAACTGTATTTTCAATGTTCCCACATTACTTATGCCCAGCATGTATACGTCTTTATTGTCGGCTACATAAAGGTCGTTGCAGTGAATAAAGCTGCCGTATTTTACATCGTAATCATAATTTACTGTATCCATTGAGATAGCAGTGTCAATATCATGAATAATTGGAGTGACGATATTATTATTGTCAATCCAATGTGAACTTGACATGCTTAGTATTATATCAGATGTACTATCATACCGGGTTACTTTTTTCAATCCGTAAAATCCGTTCAGTTTAATAATATGTTTTATTTTACCTTTGTTTACTATCGCCAGTTCATATTCTTTACTGTTCCACCAATAGCCATCAGTATCATTTCTGTTATTTAAAAACGTGAATTCTTCCAGTTCATTAGTGGCCGGTTGTAAATTGGCTGATAGATTATTTTTTATATATACTCCATTATTATTAGTGCCAATTATTGTGCCCCATATTTTGTTTTCGAGTAAATAGGTAGTATTAAATCCTGAAATTGGATGGTTGGGCAATAGCTTGTTAAGTTGATATATTGTATCAACATTAAGAAGGGTATCAATTTTTATTATTGCGTTACGGGTAATACAGTAAAATGATTGTTTGTGCGAATAGCAAAAGTTAATTTGTTCAGTCGGGTCTTTTAGCAATGCATGTATGTTATATCTATGTGTCTTGCCTGTGCTCACATTAGTAAAGTATAATATTGAGTCTGAAAGAGTGAAGTGGCCGAAATATTTTTCTGCAAATATGTTAACGCGCTTGTTCTGCAAAGCTTGAGTTAGGTTTATATCAGCTAATACCTTCTTATCAGGTGCGCTATATCTGCCTTCATTACTCTTGAAAATTTCTTTTATGTTGAATAGATAAAAAAACGAATCATTGGTATGGTAAATATACTTGCCAAAGATTTGTGGCATTGTTTTCAGTTTATCATCAAAAATGTTAGCTGATTTTAAGGTGTCATTTTCTATCAGACAGTATACATAGGTACGTTTCTTGTCAGTTGTATTATTAAAAAAATATATTTTTCCGTTATCAGTTTCATTAAGCGCCTCAGGATAAATCTCCAGGAATGGGTTGCGGGTGTTCTTATATACCCGTTTATATCGATTGTTTTTTATATAACCTATATGTTGTGCAATACTTCTTAGCCAAATACGTCCCTGTTTGTCTTCAAAAAGGTTCCATACATCTACGTTAGGCAGGCCATCGTTATAATCATATCTTCTAAGGTTATAGCCGTTATACCTGTAAACACCATCTGTAGTGCCCAACCATAAATAACCCAACCTGTCAATCAATACACAGTACACGTGGTTTGAAGTCAGTCCGTTGTACTTATTGATATTGTACACAGACGAATTCTGCCCTGTTGATCTCAGGGTTGATGCGAAGAACAGTATTATAAATAAGGTAAGCCGGGGCAATTATTTTACAGGATTATTTGTTTCAAAGATAGTCTTTAACATACATGGTACGAAATGCTTATTACGTAAAACTTATATGTGATTAAAACCCGCTGAAACTTGTTATTTCCCGCTATACACTTAACTTTGTTCGCATTGTAATTAAAAGCACAAGTCCGTCTGATTTTATGGATATTTTAATGCTGGCTATAGAGCAGAATACACCTATCAATTATTTACCCGTTGTGGTTCAGTTGGTTGTAGCTTTAGGATTTGTAGCTGTAACCATAGGTGCCACCCACCTGCTGGGGCCCAAAAGGCGCACCAGCGATAAGCTGATTACTTTCGAAAGTGGTATCCCCTCTATTGGCAACGCCCGCCAACCCATGGCTATCAAATATTTCCTGGTGGCGATATTGTTCGTGCTGTTTGATGTGGAGGTGATATTCTTTTACCCATACGCGGTCAACTTCCGCGAGCTGGGTACTGAAGGTTTTTGGGCGGTAGTGATGTTTGTATCTTTCTTCCTTTGTGGCTTTATATATATAGTAAAGAAAGGTGCTCTGGATTGGGAAGATTAACTGACTTTAAATTAATTGAATAAAATATAATTCCTCCCTTCAGGGAGGGCAGGAGGGTACAAATGGGTCGTCCGGTACAATATAATTCGAATGTGAAAGTGGCGGAAATGCCTGAGGGCTATTCCGGTGAAGGCTTTATGGCTACATCTTTTGACAAGATAGTGGGCCTGGCGCGTAAAAATTCGCTGTGGCCGTTGCCTTTTGCCACCTCGTGCTGTGGTATCGAGTTTATGGCAACTATGGGTTCCAACTACGATCTGGCTCGTTTTGGGTCGGAGCGTATGGGCTTTACTCCCCGACAGTGCGATGTGTTGCTGGTAGCAGGAACGATTGCTAAAAAGATGGCTCCCGTGCTGCGCCAGGTATATCTGCAGATGGCTGAGCCCCGTTGGGTTATTGCCATAGGTGCCTGTGCATCAAGCGGCGGTATATTCGATAGCTATAGTGTATTGCAGGGTATTGACCAGGTGATACCGGTAGATGTATATGTATCAGGATGCCCGCCAAGGCCGGAGGCTATATTGGAAGGGGTGCTGCATGTACAGGAGCTGGTGCATAACGAAAGCCTGCGCCGCCGCAACAGCGACCATTATAAAGCATTGCTCGAAAGCTACGGTATACAATAATATTCAGAAGAACAATGGCATTGACCAACGAGATAGTAAAAAACAGGTTAACGGAAAAGTTTGGCGAACAGCTTACAGGCTGGGAGGAGCCCTACGGCATGCTTACCTGTACTATGCCCGCCGGGCTCAATAAGCAGGTGTTACAGTTTCTGCACGATGATGAGCAGTTGCGCTTCCGCTTTCTTACTGACCTGACAGGTGTGCATTTCCCGGATAGGAAAGGTGAGGAACTGAGTGTAGTGTACCATCTGCATAATATGATGGATGGCATCAGGCTGCGGCTGAAGACATATGTGCCTGTTGAGAAGCCGGATGTATTTACTGTAACGGAACTGTACTCGGCAGCTAACTGGATGGAAAGGGAAACTTATGATTTTTTCGGTATCAACTTCGTGGGCCATCCTGACCTGCGCAGGATACTGAACGTGGACGAGATGGAGCATTTTCCTATGAGGAAGGAGTTTCCGCTGGAAGACCCAACGCGTACTGATAAAGATGACGAAATGTTCGGCCGAGGCTGAATGGAATAAAAACAAACTGATTTTAGGCAATAATGTCTGAACAAAACCAACATATACAGCTTTCGGACGAGTCGGTAGCCAAACAGACGACTACGCTGAACCTGGGGCCAACACACCCCGCCACGCATGGTATATTCGAGAATATACTGGAGATAGATGGCGAGAAGGTGAT
>DINJ01000221.1:0-2253 GCA_002423665.1 Bacteroidetes bacterium UBA5543
TACAAGCAGCTACATTTATTGTTATTATAATAACCAGAAATAATTTATTCATTTATTTTTTGTCTTTAAAAATAATTGTACTAATTTTGTGATTATAGTTACGGGAGACGTCCCTTTTTCTGCAAACGTTACAGGTAATAAGCCACCTCCAAGAGCAAAGTTTAAAAATAACAAACTTTTTGAATCATGGCAGACGTTACCGAAGTCATTCACAGGATTAGTTACGAAGTAAATAAGGACGCATTTGACAACGCGACAAAGGCTATACAGCTGCAAATTGTTGAGTTGGATAGGCTGAAAGTGCAGCTAAATCACTACAGAAGAACCCTTGATTCAGAATTGAGGATTAGTTCCATGGGAATAGATAATATTAGCCGATCTATGTCAATGATGGCTACAAATATTGAAAAGCAAATAGGCAAAACCTCCGGGCTGCTCAGGCAACTCGGGAATGGTGTATTGAAAGGTTTGGATATAAGTGATGACGTGGAAAGCTTAGTGAAAAACATAGTGAAGCCGCTAAAAGAAGAACTGGATAACCTGGGCAAGACAGGTGAATTGTCATTCAAGAACATCACCTCGTCTTTTACATCCTTTACAGGCATACTTGATATAGGTATCAACTTGATAAGTTATGTGGGAAACAAACTAATGCAAANNAGCAGATTGGCGGGAAGAGCTTGAAAGTACAAAGGATTTAGTGAAAGAGATGGCGGACGAGGCATCAGCAAGTATAGGTAATGTCACAGCTCTTTTCGAAGTGCTGAGTAGTTTAAATACTACTTACACACAAAAGAAAAATGCTATTGCGGAACTTCGTACAGAGTATGGAACGTATCTGCAGCATCTAAGTGACGAAGAGCTACTTGCCGGGAAGATCGGGAATGCGTATAATGCAATTATCACGTCCATTTATCGACGAGCGCAGGCACAGGCTTATTACAACAAATACGTCAGGCTATTGGGCGAAGAAGAAGATATCAGAGGACAAATTGATGGCTTAAGGCAAAGACTTCCTAAACAAGAACATTATGTAGAAAAAGACGGTAAGCGTTATGAAAATTTTACGTACTATGATGGTGCTAAGGGTCAGGAAATAAGTGAAACTTTTGAAGAGATTAGAAAGTTAGAAAAAGAGTTTGACCAAAAGGCAAGTGAGAGGTATAGCTATTTTGAAAAGTTCAAACAATTAATTGCTGTGTTTTATGAGCCTGGCGATGGGATACGCCAATCTATATCGGAAAATGAAACACGGGTTATCAAACGAAATCAGCAAGAGTCTCTTCATCCAATTGAAACGTTTGGATCTAAAAAAAATAAACAATTTGTCTTAAGCCAGGTAGATGTTCCGGAAGTTAAAATTCCGGATTCTAAGGAGGAAGATGATAAGAGGCGTGATAAGATTAGAAATCAGGTGAGAGACTATGCTGAGCTCGCACAGGCCGCCGCAGATGCCTACAACAAAATATTGCAAGTGCAGATAGATACGCTGGATAAAGAAATTTCACTTAGGGAGAAGCGGGTAGCAGAAGCGAAGAAGCTGGCAGAGCGTGGTAACACAGAAGCCCTACGCCTGGAAGAAGAAAGGCTGCGCAAAGCACAACAGCAAAGGGAAAACTTTGCCCGGAGGCAGCAGGCGGTCAATGCAGCCATCACAGTTTCCAATGCTATTGCAGCCGTAGCGCGAGCTGCATTGGAAGGTGGTGGTTTTGGCTCGGTGGCGACCATTGCAGCCTTGATAGCCGCACTGGCAGCACGGTATGCAGCGGTTACCAGTTTGTCAAGCGATAGCGGCGACTCCTTTGCCGATGGTGTAGTTGACTTTAAAGGGAAAGGCGGCCCGAGGGATGATAAGAACTGGGTACGCATCAGCAGGGGTGAAAGCATAATTACAGCCGAGGGAACTAAAAAGTATCGCACGCTACTGGAGGCCATCAACAATGGNNCTGCAATTATCGGATGCAGCACTACCTTTTATGATGCCGGCATTTAAATCACCCGGGGTGGGGATACAAGGACAGTACGCTTCTGCAAACGATATGCAACGCCTGGAAACTAAACTGGATGAAGTGGTAGACGCTATTGAAGGCAACAAACTCAAACAGGATATATTCTTTAACGAACAAGGCGTAGGCATCATGACCGAACGCGCCATACAACGCAATCGCAGGCGCTGGAAATAATAATAACAACTATATCACATCATCATGGAACTAAAAATATTCATCAGGCAACTGATGCTGAAAGACAAGC
>DINJ01000221.1:2401-2553 GCA_002423665.1 Bacteroidetes bacterium UBA5543
CTGTATAAAAAATACATGGATAGCTGATGACTGGCAAGGTTGGTTTGGTAATTCACAGAGGCCGTCAAGTGGTAAGAGGCATCCGCGCTTCAGCTATTGCAACGAAGTAAGGCCCAATGGCATGTTAATAACACTATGGTGGACGATGACAC
>DINJ01000035.1 GCA_002423665.1 Bacteroidetes bacterium UBA5543
GCAAAAAGTCTCTTTAAACTGTACCCCATCAGCGTCCACATCGCATTCCCAGCAACTATTCTTGTTGCAGGATGCCGCTCCCAGGCAGAGTAGAATCAGTATAATGGTTGTACGCATAGTTTAAAGTTACTCATTTTCTGTATTCAAAGACATGCCTATTGCTGTTGGCAGTTGGTTAGCTTCCATCGTGTATAGCCTGTCGCGCTTGCGTCAAATTCCTTATCCTGCCGCAGGTTGATATCGCTTTTGGTGAAATTGCAGAGTATTGTGTCTCCCGTACGGTCGGGCAGGTTACCGCTGTATATGTATTGGCATTGCCAGCAGTGCTCCGCTTCTTTTTTGCAGGCTGTGGTGGCTATGCATAGTAGTAATACCAGGGATAGTATAATTTTCATAGAGTGTAAAAATAAGTGCTTTGTTTACTTTCTTTTCTTTCCGCTCTTCACCCTTACAAAGTAGTTGCTGTCCCCTCGTTCCGTTTTGCGGTCGGTCACTTCAAACTCCGTCAGGCTGCGGAAGAACTGTAGTAGCTTGCCATGTCCGTAGGTACGGGGGTCAAAGTCAGGTTTCTTTTTCAGTATGGTATTGCCGGCGCTGGCCAGGTTTACCCACCCCGTGTCGTCGTCAGCCATATCAGTTATGGTGGTCTTCAGCAGGTTCAGTGTTTTGCGGTCAACGGTAGGTTTTTTAGCTATAGGGGTGGCTTCTTTGGGTGTATTATCCTTTTCGTCATCCACCCTGTTCCTTATATTTTCAAGGTGTATAAACTGGTTACAGGCTGCTTTAAACGGCGTTGGGGTTTTCTCTTCGCCTATACCTATGATGATTTTTCCGCCTTCGCGCAGGCGCATAGCCAGCGGGGTAAAATCGCTGTCGCTGCTCACCAGTATAAAACCATGCAGCTCTGCCGTATGCAGCATGTCCATAGCGTCTATGGTCATGGCGGTATCTGTGGCGTTTTTGGCCGATGTGTAGCTGTATTGCTGTACAGCCACCAGCGCGTGGCTCAGGCTTACTTCTTTCCATGCCTTCAGGTGTGGCTTGGCCCAGTCGCCATATATACGCCTGTAGGTGCAGGTACCATACTTAGTGGTTTCTTCTATTATTGCATCTACGTATTTCGATGATATATTGTCAGCGTCTATCAGCAGGGCAAACTTGGCATCCTTAAAACTTTCCATAGTCAGTGTATATGTTCATGAAAGTTACATTAAATATTCAGGCTCTCAGCTACTTATGATATTTGGCTGACAATGCGACACAGTTTTAGTGGTAACTTTCTGTTGTTTAAAATTACCTGTTATGGATAAAACTACCCTTATAGCGGCTTCGGCTCCGGTATTGATATTGCTGGGTATAGTAGTGTATGTGGTGTATGCAGTGTACAACAGGCGAAAGCACCGTATTTTCTGATTTGCTTAGGTACAAAAAATGCCTTTCGGGTATATATATACCCGAAAGGCGCTAACCCATAAAAACCGGAAACTTCTTATTGTTTAGAGTATGCAGCCGTGTATCTCTGTTACTTTCTTCATGATTGTATTGATATCCTTGCGGTCGCTGGCTACCATGCTGCTGCCGTCAGAGAAAACGAACATCAGGCTGATACCCGTACCTGTTACTACAGGGCTCAGGTTTTTTTGATAACGTGCGTAGTTCTTTTGGGGGTCGTACAGTTCTTTGATGAGTATATTAACGCCATGTTGTTTGGCTCCGTTTACTATATCAGACGTCCTCACGCCGGGAAATAAAATAGCTATTGCTGCGGTTGCTGCGGTTGCTGCATTCATGCTCGTGTGTTTTTTATTTATGTTTTGTTTGGCCTTTGGTAATAGTTACCACAGGTGGTTTTCGTAGTGGGTGTTTATTGGGTGATTTGTTGTCTTTCTTGTTTTGATGATACAAATATCGGGTGAGGAGGCAGCCGAAAACAAAAAAAGCCCTTCGATTAACATGGGCTTTAAATAGTGATAACCACCGTTTAACAATCCTTGGTTATTAAGTATGGAGTGTGACTGCTGAAATGCAGTGCTGTAAAGGGTTGGGTGGTTCAGCCCCGTCAGGCTGTTACTACCTCGCGTATGTTTATGCTCATCAGCCAGTTGTAGAAATGGTCTTCGTCGTCGGGTGTAAAATGCACGATCTTGCCNNAGGTCTGTTGCCTGGTATGGAAATCCCTTATAGTTCATTTGGTGTGGTTAGTTGCGGTTTTCTTAATGGGGACACAATGATAATAAACACATGTTGCATTTTGTTATCAATTATAGTTTTTATGCAAATAATTATTGTCTATCACAATAAATTGTAAAAACTACAGGCATTGGTGATTCTTAATGATTTCTTTACGCTCAGGTAACATACATGGGCTATTTTTAATATTATTGGTGTATGTCCTGTTCAGGATAGCCGTTTCGATTTGCGGTACCTGCACCGTGCCGCAATCATTTTCATAGAGTAAAGAACCGTCCCGGCTTATACCGGGACGGTTCTTTTATATACCCATCTCAGGCACAGTTGCACCGCTATGCCTTGCCCCATTTGGATGGCGGGGCTACCCTTAGAAAAATTCTTACTGAAATGAATACAAACCTTGTGCCAATTTTCCCGGTTTAGTATTAAATCTTTTTAAGGTTAAGATATAAAACAGGTAATTGCATGTACTGTCTTGAATTTAGGATTTGCGTATTATAATTAAAAATTGTAAATTTGCTATTGTAAACAATGCATATAGTGTTGTTTGGAAACCCGTAAATACTATCACCATGAATATTTCTGACAAGTACAATAAAAAACTGTTCAGTAAGCTCTTTTATCGCCTGGCTGCCACCGACAAACGTTTTGTTATCAATTATGGCGGCACTGCCGCTGGCAAAAGCTTTAGCGCCACACAAAAGGAAGTAATATGCGCTGACAGTCAGACAATTAAAACACTGGTCATCCGCAAAGTGGGCAATACCTTGCGAGATTCTGTAATCCCCTCGTTCCATAGCCGCATACGGGAGTTGGAACTGGAAGAGAAATTCAAGTTCAATAAGACCGACCGTGTCATTACGCATAAAGAAAACGGCTCCGAAATCGTTTTTCGAGGGTTGGACGACCCCGACAAACTGAAATCGTTCGAGGGCCTGACACGCATACTGGTGGAGGAAGCAGCCGAACTGACCCTGGAAGATTTTATGGAACTGAACCGTCGTGCCCGTGGCAGGGATAATATTCAAATAACTCTCACCTTCAACCCCATAGATGAAAACCACTGGCTGAAGAAACATTTCTTCGACCGTGAAGATGATGATGTGAAAATCATACACAGCACTTACAAAGACAATGATTTCCTGACGGAACAGGACAAACAGCAGATTGAAAACATCAGCCTCTTCAACAATAACCAGTACCGTATATACGCCCTGGGCGAGTGGGGGTTACTCACCAACGAGCAGCCCTGGCTGGTATCTTTTGAGCGGGACAGGCATACGGTAGAACGGCTTCCGTTATTGCCCACATTCCCCGTTTACCTGTCTTTCGATTTTAATATAGACCCCCTCACCTGTGTAGCCGCGCAAATGAGCCTGCACCAGGGCGGGCACGATAGTTTCATTCATTTTATCAGGGAGTTTTCTGCAAAACGCTCACTGGAAGATTTGTGCAGACAGATAAAAATGACTTTCCCCGGCCATATGTTCTTTGTTACCGGTGATGCCTCAGGCAACCGGCACGACCTGGCCATGACAGACCCTAATGCTACTTATTACAGCATGATACAAAGTTTCCTGGGCCTGTCGCCGGGACAAATGAACCTGCACCGCCGCAATCTGCCTCATGGCGAGAGTTATATGCTCATCAACAGTATTTTTTCTTCTTACCCGCGCCTGCTACTCAGCCGCGAGGGCTGCCCCCTGCTCGTCAACGATTGTAC
>DINJ01000016.1:0-364 GCA_002423665.1 Bacteroidetes bacterium UBA5543
ATTTATCACTCACCGCCTTAGCCATTTTAGCCAGGGCCTTGGGATTGTACCACCATCCTGCATTTTCAAATTTCTGTTTTTCTATTTCCGCATTTACGTTCAGCAGTTTCACCATCTGCGTGCTGAAGTCGTAGTGCTGCTGGCTGAGCGTAGTACCTATATGAAGTTCTTTAAATTCAGATGCCCGCTTGATATACCTTTCTGACTCGGATATTTTGCCGTTGTAGTGCATGGCACGCGCCAGGGCTATATTGTACCAGCCAAAGCCGGGTGTAGAGCCATTGGCTTTTATCATGCTTTTCATCAGTTCTGTAGCCTTATCCGGTTGCGCCTTATACAGGTTGATATTTGCGGTATAGTAGGC
>DINJ01000016.1:455-4657 GCA_002423665.1 Bacteroidetes bacterium UBA5543
CGGTGTACCGTCCATGCCAGGTGGTTGTACACGTCCATGTTGTTATAGTCACTCTGAAAGTTCCACTTGAGCACACGGCGTAGCAGGTTGTAGCTCTTCATCGGCTCCTCCATGTTGTTGTAGCACATCAACAGGTGGAAAGCGATGGTGCTATACTCGTAATGATAAAAATACACGGGGTAGTACGTCAGCAGGTCGGACGAGCGGGTACGCAATTCAGGTTTGAAATCCCGCTCTATCAGGTTCAGCGCACGCTCCAGCGGGGCAGCTGCATTTTTGAAACCCAGGTAGTCGGCAGCATGGTTGTATTTGTACACACCCTCAAACATCCAGCCCACATAATAAGTGCTGTCTATCCGCTTGAACTCGCGCGAGCGTGGCAGGGCGTCTTCGCTGTACATATCGCTGTCCATGCGCTTGGCGTTGATCTCGTAACGCTTGGCCGCATTGGGGCCGCGCAGGGGCGCCTGCATCTGCGCCACCGCCTGCAACGATGTTGCCAGCAGCNNCAGGCAGGTGATATATACCCATGATATTTTGCCGTTAAACCATTTCATTTGTTACAATCCCTGTCAGGCGTAGAGCCTGAGTTTGGCCAGTCGTTCCGCCTCTTTGTTGATGATGCTGTTGAGGGCGTTCTGCTTGCCATCTTTGTTGCGGTACACCAGCCTGTGCTCCAGCACTTCGTAGGCTATGTCTTTTACATCGTCTTCTATCACAAAGCTGCGGCCCCGCATGAGCGCATAAGCCCGAAGGCATTTTAAGAAAGCGATACCGCTACGTGTGGAAGCACCGAGCGTAATATCGGCATGGGCACGGGTGCCACGCACTATATTGCTCACGGCCTTTATTATCTCGTCGTGGATGAACACCTCTTCCGCTTCTTTTTGCAGGGCTAAAATATCCTGCATGGTGAGTACGCGGGTGAGTGTCACCAGGTTGGTAGCTATGTCCAGGTATTCTTTGTAGATATTGATCTCGTTGGCTTCGTCCACATAGCCGAAGTGAATCTTCATAAAGAAACGGTCGAGCTGGGCGGCGGGCAGGGGGTAAGTGCCCTCCATCTCTATGGGGTTCTGCGTGGCGATGGTGTAGAACATTTTCTCCAGCTTCACCGTCGTATCACCCGTGGTTATCTGGTGCTCGGCCATGGCCTCCAGCAGNNCAGCAGCGCACTCTGCACCTTGGGCGAGGCGCGGTTGATCTCATCCGCCAGCAGTACATTACAAAACAGCGGGCCTTTTTTGAATATAAACTCCTTGGCGTTGTCGTCGAAAATATAGGTGCCTATCAGGTCCATAGGCAGAAGGTCGGGGGTGAACTGTATCCTTTTGAAGAGCACGTGCCCGTCGCCGCCCTCGCCGCTGATGCACTGCGCCAGGGTGCGTGCCAGTACGGTTTTACCCGTGCCGGGGTTGTCCTCCATCAGTATGTGGCCGCCGGCCAGCAGGCAGGTCACCACCATTTCCACCTGGTGACGTTTGCCCCTGATTACTTTCTCTATCTGGGTAACGAGGTCGTTTATCCTGTCGGTAGGGGTAGCGGCGGGTGCCTGTTCCGTTTGTTCCTGTATGGGTTCTATATCCATATATACAAAGCTAGTTTTTACAAGTTTACTGATTTATAGGTTGTTGGGGGATAATAGGGTTATAATTTTTTGTGAAAAGGCGCAGTAAGCGGGCATTTACCTTAACCCCTATAATCAAGGCCGTCATCGCGAGAAACGAGGCACGAGTGACGTGGCGATCTCCTGAGCATTTAGACGCTGCATTATAAAGTTCATTTGTTTATATTGGCGAAACGCCACTTGGAATAAAGTATTGATGTTCTTTGCCAGATTTGTCAATGTAAAAGAATATTCCTGTCACTTGGGGGTCGCTGAAAGTAAAAAAATACCACTGGTCATCTTCAAATCGCATCGGGCAAATGGGGTAGTCTCCAACTCTGTTTAACCACCAGCTATCGTTGGCTTGTAAAGCCCGTCGTGATAATTCATCGTGAATATATTTTATTTTGCCGGTGTCTTCATTCCATGAATATTTGCCGGGTTTATGGAATTCTATCTTTTTGGGTGGATTTGGTGGTTTATTTTGTGGGTATCGAATATTACATGAAGTAGTGTAGAATGTTGTGTATTGAACCGGATATCCTTTCTCACCTATAGAATCAACTACAATTTTTTCAATTACAACTCCATTAATAAAATCATCACTGGTAGCTATATAATCACGAGTTATTTTTATCTCGGGCAACGCAAATGCACTCAAAAATTGATAAATCAAAAAAGCACACCTATCAAAAACAATAAAATTATTGAAAGCCCTATAGCAACTCTTGACCTTAACCTTTTTGTCATCGTCTATTGATTTATTTAAGGTTTCGCGTTGTTTTTATAATATACATACCTACTAATATAAATAACAAGCAGGTTGGTATTCCAACCAAGTATAGGGAAACAGTCATTCGTATCCAGGACAAATAGGTTAATATACCAAATAAAGATTCGCTTTCAACATTCTTGAAAAAGATACTTCCGATTAGTCTCCCTATATCTAAAATCACAAAGTTCAGATAATGAACAATGATTGTCAACGCAATACTTAGCCCAATAATGTTACCTATTGTGTAATCTTTCTTATTCTTTAAAAATATTTTCCATAATAAATATGATGGGAAATATGTTGCAATCGGCGCAGAAATATAGAAATAAATATGCTCTGCCGCTATTGGGATTGTATACAAATAAATTCCAAATGCGAATGCGAATAATGTCATCAGTATGGCAAACCTAGCATGGTCACTTAATCGTCTAAAATCACTCAGTTTATTCGGCATCCAAAATCTCTTATTGATTTAAGTTTTCATTCACCCACTGGTTTAAGTTTTTGCAACTTAAATCTACAAATAAAAGCAAGACTGTGTCTGGCAGGTATAGGTGGAGCTACAGAATATATTCCCTTCCTCTAATTCCCCCATCGTTTGTAAAGTTGTCAAATTCTTGTCCTTCTATAATTTCCCAACCGATACCCCTTAGCTTTTCTCTTGTCAGTCGTTCGTTGCGGTATTCAGTCAAATGTAAATTTCCATATTTACACAAATGAATCTGGAATTGCTCGTTTGTGTCAAATAGAAAAATATATTCTGCTGTACTCGGGTCACAACGTGTTGTCCAAAACAGTATTTCAATAAAGTCTGATAAATTATTAATATCAAATTCGAATGCTTCCTTATAAATGTTGCCTCCGACAATTTTTTCTAGTTTAAGATAGGCGCTCTTTAACGGTTTATTTTTGTTCTCCCTGTTTCCAAAAAAGTCAGTTTTCAAATGAGTAATAATTATGAACTCGCTCGCACCTACAGTGTGAAATAATTCTGTAAGTTTCTCTGTCAACTTAACCGTAAATGAATTTATATCAGAATGATTTATACTGATAATTTTGTTGAATGTTGAGTAGTCTAGTTCTTCGAATTGCAAGCAATCAAAGCGTTCCCGATACAAATGTTCTTCTCCGGCATCCTTATAACACTGTAACATTTCCTCATCGTAAAACACTTTCTGCATTTTAGTCAACTCAGAGCGGATAATATGCTTTAACTGCACAATTTCACTTCTTGGTCTAAGAGTAATCATAATATTTTCACTGGTTTAAGTCTCTGTCCTTAAATCTACAATAAAACTAACTCTGAATCACTCCACCCCCTCCACCGCCCTTATCACACTATCCATCTTAGCGGCTGTCATCAGGTTGGTAGTGTATATCAGCGAGTCACCTTTAAAGAGCAGGTCGCTGTGCAGCAGCTTTTGCGGTATTTTGGTTTTATACCGCAATTCCTCCCTGAAATAGCTGAGATTCCTGCCATGGTTATGCCCGTATCGCTCATCCTGTATCACATACACATCCCGGCTGAAGTACGGCACCTGTTTTTTTACACTATTGTAGCTGTAGGTAGATGATATAAGGAACAACTGCACCCCCATGTCTTTATATTGTTGGAGTATATTATCGTAATAGCCCAATGGCATACAATGTTCCCCTTTGCAATACGGCACCCACGAGTGTACCCATGTATAAGGAGCATCATCTAAAGACGATACCAGGTCATTTACAGTTATCTCCACCAGGAATTTTTTAGCACTATCCGTTACCGGGGGGTCACCAAACTTCCTCACCTCTGCCAATTGTTCTTTAGTCAGCCCGCGG
>DINJ01000038.1 GCA_002423665.1 Bacteroidetes bacterium UBA5543
ATATTAGTACCGAAGATGGAGAAGTCAACAAACCAGTTTTGACCATATAACCATAGCATCAGGAATGCTCCGCTAAACGCCATAGCTATACCCGTAAATATCATTAGCGATGTACTCACAGAACGGAACTGAAAATACAATATCAGGAATATGATAAGCAGCACCAATGGAACAATAACAGACAGTCTTTTTTCAGCACGAACCTGATTCTCATAACTACCTGAGAACTTGTAATTGACACCTGCTGGCACTATTAACGCTCCTTCATCTATCTTTTGCTGTATCATTTGCTGTGCATCTTCTACAACATTTACTTCTGCCTGACCGTCTTTTTTGTCGAACAATACATAGCCTGTAAGAAATGTCTCCTCACTCTTGATGACTTGCGGGCCTCTTACGTATTCAATTTCCACAAGATCGCCTAAAGGTATTTGCACTCCTGTTGGAGTCGGTATCAATATCTGTGATAAGCTCTCTGGATCATCTCTCAATTCACGAGGATAACGTACACGAACAGGATACCTTTCTCTTCCTTCGACTNNTCTTCGCTTTTTATAGCTTGTGGCCCTCTTATGTATTCAAAATCTACTATTTGAGATAAAGGAATTTGTGCACCAGTTGGTGTAGGCATCAGTATTTTCCCCAATGCTTCAGGGTCGTCCCTTAATTCTCTTGGATAGCGCACTCTTACAGGAAAGCGTTCACGTCCTTCTACGGTAGAGGTTATTTTCATACCACCAATAGCAGTCTCAACAGAACGTTGCACTTCTTCTACACTTAATCCGTAACGAGCTATTGCATTTCTATCTATATCCAAATGCATGTAAGGCTTACCCACTATACGGTCTGCAAATACAGCTTCTTTCTTTACAGATGGCACTTGTTTTAGTATTTCTTCCAACTTCAATCCAAAGTCTTCTATTGTTTCCAGATCAGGCCCATATACTTTAATCCCCATAGGAGCACGCATACCTGTCTGCAACATCACTAGCCTTGTCTCAATAGGCTGTAGTTTGGGGGCTGTTGTCATACCGGGTACATGACTAACGAGTGTTATCTCATTCCATATATCGTCAGGTGAATGTATATGGCTACGCCAATTTCTGAAGTATTGTCCATTTTTATTTTCAATCAGCATCGACTGCTTTACACCTTGTTTGATAGCATCTTCATTGCTTAAAGTATCTCCATTAACCAATACAAATCTATCTTCGTCATCGGTTTGATACCGTACACGATGACCTTTGGCATTGATCATGTACTCGGGTTTATAGTTAATGATATTCTCGTACATGGATATTGGCGCAGGATCTAAAGCAGACTCTGCTCGTCCCATTTTACCCACTACTTGATCTATTTCAGGGATATTAGCCACCAACATATCCAGTTGCTGTACTACCTGCTTATTCTGTTCAATACCTGCATGAGGCATAGATGTTGGCATTAGTAAGAAACTACCTTCATCAAGTGACGGCATAAACTCTTTACCCATTCCAGGAAATGTATGAGACAAACCTGACCATACTATGGTTGCTCTGATATTAACATTTACAGCATCAAAGCCTTTGGCTACAAAACCAAACATATTATTAAAACCTACCCAGATATTCAATGCAAAGAACATGAGCACAGCAGGTATCATCAGGAACTTTCGCTTATTGGCAAGACACCAGTTCAGTACTCGCTCATAATACCTTTCAAGCAGGTAGAAGAATAATAGTATTAGAAAGACTATACCAGCGACGAATATATAATTGACGAATAACGACCTCCCTGCTCCTAATGGCATCCAGTACCGAGCCAATATCCACGTTACTGATACGACTGTAATGATGACAGGCAGTTTACTAGTAAGGAAATTATCCTTATTACTATATTCAGTTACAAACCAACCTATACCAAAAGCCATAAGAGTTAACCCCGCCCATACATCCACAAAAATGACTGACAACAACCCTGCTACAATCAGAATTATATTAAATGCTTTACTGCGCTTGCCTTTATCTAGTTTAAAGCCAAACAACCAGTGTGCAATAGTTGGCAATATCAATAATGCAACTATTAATGAAGCTAACAAGGCAAATGTCTTAGTAAAAGCCAATGGACGGAAGAGCTTACCTTCAGCACCTTGCATAGTAAACACAGGTATAAAACTCACTATAGTAGTGGTTACCGCTGTAACTATTGCACTGCTTACCTCTGCAGATGCATTATAAACCGTATCTATCAGCTTTTGTCCTTTGGGCGATTCTTGAATGTGCTTGATGACATTCTCTGATAAAACAATGCCCAAGTCCACCATGGTCCCTATGGCTATAGCAATGCCTGATAGTGCAACAATATTTGCGTCTACACCGAAATATCGCATTGCTATAAAAACCATTAGCACAGCTATTGGTAACAAGCTTGAGATTATGATTGAAGCTCTCAAGTTTAGCACCATAATCACAACAACTAGAATAGTAATCAGCAATTCAAGAGATAATGCTTCTTCCAGTGTGCCTAAAGTTTCATAGATCAGCTGAGTACGGTCATAGAATGGCACTATTGTTAATTGGCTTTCACGTCCGTCTGCAAGTGTNNAACTACTACACCTCCAACAACTTCAGCACCTTCTTTATCCAACAATCCTCTGCGAGTAGCAGGGCCAATAGTTACAACACCAACATCTTTAATACGTATCGGTACATTATCATGAACATCAACAACTGCTAGTTCCAGGTCTTCAATTGATTTAATGTAGCCTAAACCTCTAACCAGATACTCAGCACGATTGATTTCTATTGTTTTTGCACCTACATCCTTGTTAGAATTTTTAACCGCCAACATTACCTTGTGTAGTGGAATGTTATACGCTTTCAAAGCATCAGGATCAACGTCTACTTGATATTCTTGAACATAACCACCTATTGAAGCCACCTCAGATACTCCTTCAGCTCCATTAAGCGCATACTTAACATAAAAATCCTGCACTGTTCTCAGTTCATGTAAATCCCAGCCTCCTGTTGGATTACCTTCTTTATCCCTTCCTTCGAGCGTATACCAATACACTTGTCCAAGCGCTGTGGCATCAGGACCTAAAGAAGGTTGTACACCTTCAGGCAGTAAACCTGAAGGAAGAGAGTTAAGCTTTTCTAATATGCGGGAACGAGACCAATAAAACTCTACATCTTCATCAAAAATGATGTAGATACTACTGAACCCAAACATAGAAGAACTTCTTATTGATTTCACTCCAGGGGTACCTAATAAAGAGGTTGTTAGTGGATAAGTAATCTGGTCTTCAATATCCTGAGGTGAACGCCCCTGCCATTTAGTGAAAACTATCTGCTGGTTCTCACCAATATCAGGTATAGCATCCACAGGTACAGGGTCGGAAGGCAGAGCTCCAACTTCCCAACCAAAGGGTGCCGTTACTACACCCCATGCTACAAACAACACTAGTACTAATACTGTTACTAGCTTGTTATGTAAAAAGTAATGAATAATTCTATTAAGCATAAACTTATATTATGATGCTTACTGATGGTGCTTATCTTTTTAAAACTTCCTGTACACTACCGCACCTATACATAGAGGAACCATAGTATGGATTTGCAATATCTTCTGTTTCACTTAGCCACATAGCTCCTTTACCGTCAAAAGCCATTGGACAATATGACTTATACAAAGGTTCTGCTGTACCTACAGCCTTCACAAATTCATACATTACATTAGATAAGTCTTCAAAAGCCTGTCTTTGCTTTTCTATATCTTCTGTTGTTTCAATAGCCCTAGACAGTTCTTCTATGTTTCCCTTGTACTGATTATATACCTCTTGTTCTTTATCGCCAAACTGTATTTCACTGTACTCTTGCATATGACTCACTAATTGCTCTGCTCTGGTTGATGCATCTACAGCATTATCATCCGCTAAAGCTGTTTGTATATGCGTGTAAAAGTGAGTGATCGCATCTGCATGTATTTGAAATAATGAGTCAGTCTCAATTTCTGCTTTTAAAACAGGTATTTCTTCATTTGACATGTTGTGCTCATGTTCATTATGAGCGTGGTTATCCTTAGAGGCGTTCTCGCCGTTGCACGCCATAAGTGCGATTGTGCTGACAAATAACATGACATAAAATAGATTTTTCATAAACGTATTTTTAAATTATAAAATATGATTGTAGAATTCACAAAAAAGCGATAGACATTATTGTCATACCATAGATTACTATAGTGTTGACAGACTAATGGCTATCGCAAAAAAAGTGTTGTATCAAATCAATAGAGACTGCACCCTGATGAAAATAGGATGCTTGTGTATATCTGTATTGGGAGGGGCATGAGGCAGCCCGGTATTGACATTAGAACTATAAAGTGAATGAAGGGTATTATTAAAACTGATATAAGATGTAGGTAACCCTGCTGATGCTATTAGGCTCTTGTTTATGACCAGCTTATAGCCTGTATTCTGGTCATCAGATTTTACAAACTTTTGCTCGTCTTTACAGCAACCATTGTCTTCACCCTTTTTATTCTCCATACCGCACTTACTGCACCTGTCGTTATCAGAAATATCATCAGATATAGATGCCTGTGCCAACTCTCCCATGCAATAGTGCTCATACATCATGAACCCTGAAGAGCTCAGAAGATAAAAAGTGGATAATATGACTACTAATACTTGACGCACCTATACAAATTTAACTTAAATATTCAGATATACCATAATGCTTATTCGCAGCACCTCTTCTTGAATAGTTTTTTCAATAACCTAACGACTTTATGTATAGTCCTCTGCTTCAAACCCTGCTTTCTTAACTAGTTCTATTATATTCTCTTTAGTCAAATGTTCTGTTTTCACAGATAGCACTTTATTTGATGATTGGATGTCAACCTCCCATTCTGATACTTCTTTTTCATTGTCTAGAGTCGGGGTTACAGCTCTTACACAACCGTTACAGTTAATATTAGTTTTAAATTTTAAAGTTTCCATTTGTTCAAATTTTTATGATTAATAATTATGAGTACTTAAGTCTTAAGCTATTTGCTGTTACACTAAGGCTACTTAATGCCATGGCTGCTCCTGCTATCATCGGGTCTAATAAGAAGCCATTTATAGGGAATAAAACACCTGCAGCAATTGGGATACCTATTACATTATAAATAAATGCCCAGAACAGGTTTTGTCTGATAGTAACAACTGTTCTTTTTGAGAGTGCAATTGCCTTAGGTATTGCATTTAAGTCAGACGTAATCAGGGTGATTTTAGCAACGTCAATAGCAATATCGCTACCTTTCCCCATTGCAATACTTACATCAGCTTGTGCTAATGCTTGACTATCATTTATTCCGTCGCCTACCATAGCTACTACTTTACCAACTTTTTGTAAGCCCTTTATATAATCTGCCTTATCTGCGGGCAATACCTCAGCTTTTGTATTGTTGATACCAACCGTCTTTGAAATAACATTAGCTGTTGAAGCGTTATCGCCCGTAAGCATATGCACTTCTATACCAAGATCATGTAGTTGTTTTATTGCTTCTTTTGAAGTCTGTTTTATTTCATCAGCGACAGCTATGACTGAAAGCAGCTTTTTGTTCTTTGCAAAAAGCACAATGGTTTTTGCTTGTTTCTGTAACTCTGCGATTGTAGCCTCAGCATCACTTGAAACAACTACATTGTTATCATCCATTAAAAGCCTGTTACCAACTAAGAATACATTGTTGTTGTACACTGCTTTAACACCTTTACCAGTTACATCTTCTATTTCTTCAACCTCTGCAGGTGTAACAGATTTATTATTATAGTAATTCACTATTGCATCTGCTATAGGGTGCTTGGAGTGCATCTCCATAGCCAGCATTACTTCAGCTACATCATTTTCTGATATATTAAACACATCTGTCACACCAGGCTTACCTTTCGTTATCGTACCTGTTTTGTCTAGCACAACAGTATCTACTTTATAAGCCTGTTCAAGACTTTCAGCATCTTTTATTAGTACGTTTTGATCTGCTCCTTTACCTACCCCAACCATAATTGCTGTAGGTGTTGCCAATCCCAAAGCACAAGGGCATGCTATTACCAATACAGTGACAGAAGTTAACAATGCATGAGTTAAAGCATTCTCACCCCCTAAAATCATCCATGAAGAGAAAGTGAGTATAGATATCAATATAACTGTTGGTACAAATATGCCTGCAATCTTATCAACCAGTTTTTGCACAGGAGCTTTACTGCTTTGT
>DINJ01000012.1:0-3567 GCA_002423665.1 Bacteroidetes bacterium UBA5543
ACCAGAAATGACAGTGCTGCTGGGTGGTATGCGTGTGCTGGGCTGCAACTACGATGGTTCTCAGCACGGAGTATTCACCAAGCGTCCCGGGGCGTTGACCAACGATTTCTTTGTGAACCTGCTGGACCTGGGCACTACCTGGCGCTCTACCACAGATGCGCAAGACGTATTTGAAGGCCGCGACCGCAAGACAGGTGCTGTAAAGTGGACAGGCACACGTGCCGACCTGATATTCGGTTCCAACTCAGAGTTGCGTGCACTGGCTGAGGTGTATGCATGTTCAGACTCGCAGGAAAAATTCCTGAAAGACTTTGTAGCCGCATGGAATAAGGTGATGAACGCAGACAGGTTTGATATAGCATAATTTTCAGATTGGTAATAAAGCAAGCGCCCCGCTAGACAGCGGGGCGCTTTTTTGTTTGTTTGGTCTGCGTTGACTACTACGCTACCTTTCTCAACAACCTGTTATGCTCAACAAATTTTGGCAATACCATCCTGAACCAGACAGTAAAGGCTTCGGGCTCACGTTCTACCCACTCTGCCAGCTCGTCCAGTCCCACAAATTTGTATTGCGCTACCTCTTCTTCATTCAATGTAGGTGCTCCATCAAAGTAGCCAATGTATATATGGTCGTACTCGTTTTCAATCAACATATTATCTACCTCCGCCCTATACCGGAAAGTAAATATCTTCTCCAACTCGCAGTCGAAGCCCATTTCTTCATGCAGCCTGCGGTGTGCAGCTTGCAAAGTGCTTTCGCCTGCTCGCGGATGTGAGCAACAGGTATTGCTCCACAGGCCGCCGGAGTGGTATTTGTCAACCGCACGTTGCTGCATCAGCACTTCGTTGTTGCTGTTGAGTACAAATACAGAGAATGCCCTGTGCAGCAATCCCCGCTTATGCGCTTCCATCTTTTCTTCCAAGCCCAGCCACTCATCTTTTTCGTTTACGAGTATTACTTCGTTCTGCCTGTTTATATACCTGTTCATAATGTTTTATTTATTCAGCGGTTTTCAACTTTTTTACTTCAAAAGATGCTGATTTACTTTTCACCCATTCGTATGCGGAAATATTCATCAGCAACATCAACATGGCATAAAAACTATCTTCAAGCGGTATAGTGCCCATTCTTATACCCAGGTTGTGATTATCATTGTACCACACAATGGGTTCGTTGAGCCAACTACCCGTCAGTAACCCGTTGGATATAAAAAACGGTATCAGCATCAGCAGGTAGGTAGCATAAAAACCCCGTGGTATGCCTGATTTACTTATGAGTAAGAACATCAGCAACAAGCTGAGCAACAGAAAGGTGACAGAAGTGTACAACCTGCCTGTATTCAAGAAAGCTACCATAGTCAACACGAGAATCAATATCCTGCTTATATACAACGGTGTTACTGTCTGTTTTATTTTCACATGGGTGCTGATGACATAATATGTATAAGTGCAGGCATAAGGAATGCAGACAAAGAACAAAACTTCTTCTATCGGCAGGTTGTATACTTTAATGCCTGTGATATAAGCTTCATTAAAACCCCATATACCCATTTCTGTAAAAAGGGCATCCCATACAAGAAAGAATGCTGCGACCATGATGTTGGCAGGCAGGTAGTGCCTCCAATCTTTATAGAATGGTGACAACCTGTGAAATGACGCTGCCAGCGGCACTGCTATACACAGCATATCTATCAGCAGGTATGTATATTTCATATTCATCTCGTCTCTTTCCTTTTCAGCTCTTCCCTGAAATATCTCATGGGTACCCACAACATGCCGAAACATTCTCCATCTTCTTTGCCGATGTGTTTATGGTGCATCTTATGCGCACGCCTGATGGCACGCAAATAAAAATTGTCTGTATGCCTGAATATCTTAAATCGCTGATGTATAAAAATGTCATGCACGAAAAAGTATGTAAACCCATATATGGTAATACCTATACCTGCAAACAGGAGTATGCGCAGCGGCTCAATAAAAGTACCCACAGCCATCATAGTAATACCCGGCAGCGCGAATATGAGGAAGAAGTAATCATTCTTTTCAAAAAAGGACGGCGACGTTTTCCTATGATGGTCCTCGTGCAGGTTCCACAATGCGCCATGCATCAGGTATTTATGCGCCAGCCATGCCACACCTTCCATTGCAAATGCAGCCGCCAATGTCGTCAGTATGTAGAAGACCGTCATCATAACAAATGCAGGCTATGTTTGAAGTATGAAGTAAATAACAAACCCAGTTTACTATAGTTGGGTATCCTTATCCTTCTTTGCATAATGCTTTCCGAAGGGAGGGATTTTATCTTGGCAAACAAGCGCATATAATATACACAGGCCACATATACCCCAAATCTAGAACTCTCCGGCAACTGCCTTATGCCCTCCATAGCCGCTTCAAAATCCTTTTCAATTTCATATTCTATACGCGCTTTATCTACCATATTGAAATACCGCATGTCAATACCCGGGAAATAGGTGCGTCCCAGTGCCTGGTAATCATCCTTCATATCCCGCAGGAAGTTTACTTTCTGGAATGCTGCACCCAGTCGCATAGCAGCGGGTTTCAGCTTTTGATACAACTGCTCATCACCTTCAGTAAACACACGAAGGCACATCAGTCCTACCACCTCTGCCGAACCCAGTATATACTCTTCGTATGAAAGCCTGTCATGGTCCGTCTTTCCCAGGTCCATTTCCATACTCTTCAGGAAACAGTCTATCAGCTCCCGTTCGATATTATACTTGCGGGCAGTATGCTGGAAGCTGTTGAGTATCGGGTTGGTGCTTATTCCCCTTTCAATGGCTTTGTACGTATCCTGTTTAAACTCCTCCAGCAAAACATCTTTATCATAGTCATGAAAACTATCCACTATCTCATCGGCAAAGCGAACGAAGCCATATATATTATATATCGCTCCGCGCAACCGTTTATTCACGCACAGTATACCCAGCGAAAAGCTGGTGCTGTAGGCGCGGGTCGTTACCCTGCTGGTAGTTTCAGATACCTTATCAAACAACTGCTTCATAGCTCGTTTTCTTTATCGTTTTTATTACCTGCTCTGCTGCCAGCTTACNNTACCGGATATAAGCGATGGCGGCACGCCCGGACCGGGCACAGTGAGTTGGCCGGTATATATCATATTACTTAGTTTGTTGTTCCTGAGTGAGGGTTTGAGTATAGCCGTTTGAGATAAGGTATTTGCCAGTCCATAGGCATTGCCTTTGTAGGCATGGTAGTCGCTTATGAAATCGTTGAGCGAATATGATTTATTGTACACCACGTGCGGTGCTATCACCTCGCCGGTGTGCATTTCTATCCTGCTGATGATTTCAGGAAAATATCTTTTACGTTGCTCTTCGCTATCTTCTATACCCGCAGCTATGGGTATAAGTATAAACAGGTTTTCCTGTCCGGCGGGTGCTACACTATCGTCTGTTTTTGACGGGCAGCACACATAAAACAAAGGGTTATGTGGCCATTCTTTGGTTTGATATATCTCGCGGGCGTGCTTATCAAAGTCAGCATCGAAAAACAGGTTGTGGTGTTCGAGGTTCTTTATTTTTTTAT
>DINJ01000012.1:3572-3763 GCA_002423665.1 Bacteroidetes bacterium UBA5543
TTATTGACTCCTACATAATAAAGCAAGCACGATGGCGCAAAGGTTTTCTTATCCCAATACCTTTCCGTGTAGTTCCTGTATTCAGGTTCCAACAGTTGCTCTGTATGATGGTAGTCCGCTGATGATATTACTGCGCGGGTTCTGTTATATCCATAACTATCTATAATGCCGGTTACTTTACCATCCCTTAC
>DINJ01000122.1 GCA_002423665.1 Bacteroidetes bacterium UBA5543
AATGTTCTGGTAGTAGGCATCAACTCCGACGCTTCGGTAAAAAGGCTGAAGGGTGAAGACCGCCCCATCAACCACCAGCAGGAGAGGATGTTCCAGATGGCATCGCTGCTGTGTACTGATGCCGTTTGCCTGTTTGAAGAAGATACGCCCGAAGAACTGATAAAAACCATTCGCCCCGATGTGCTGGTAAAAGGCGGCGACTATACCATAGAAAATATAGTAGGGGCCGACTTCGTACAGAGCTACGGCGGCACCGTATCCATCATTCCATTCGTTGAAGGCTACTCCACCAGCGCCACGATAGCCACTATTAAGAAATTGTAAATTCTACGTTTCGTATCTTGGCTGTATCGCTTCTCAGCGGTGCAGCGGTTAGTTTTGCACCACTGTGAAGCAAAACATAGCATTTGTGAAATCGAACAAGCATACTATAGCACGGGATATCAGCTGGCTGGCCTTCAATGCACGCGTGTTGCAGGAAGCCCAGGACCCTAAGAACTACGTATTCGACAGGCTGCGTTTTATAGGTATTTTCTCCAACAACCTCGATGAGTTCTTCAGGGTGCGGGTGGCTACGCTCAACAGGATGGTACGCCTGGGCAAAACCGCCAAAGTGCACCTGGAGCAGAACCCGGATAAGATACTCGCCCGCATACAGCAGATAGNNCATCAAAACAGACCGTCAACTTAACAAAGAACAGAAGGAATTCGTTACCAACTACTTCAACGATAAGGTACGCACGCAAATCATACCGCTGATGATAGAGAGTATACCGCACATGCCCCTGCTCAGGGACAAGTCGATATACATGGCATGCGTGCTGGGCAATACCGACAACCCCATGCTGCAACACTACGCACTGATAGAGATACCCACCAGGGTATTACCCAGGTTCATCATCATGCCATCGCAGCAGGGCCAGCACGATATCATACTGCTGGAAGACATCATCCGTTACAGTCTGCCCCACCTGTTCGCGCCATTCGGCTTCAACCGTTTCCTGGGTTATATCATCAAAGTGACTCGCGACGCCGAACTGGATATAGACAACGATATCAACACCAGTGTAATAGATAAGATTGAAAAAGGGCTGAAGAACCGCAAGCGCGGCCGTGCCACACGTTTCGTCTTCGACCGGGGTATTGATGCCAACCTGCTGGACTACCTCATCAAAAGGCTGAACCTGTCTAAAAAAGACAACCTGATACCTGGCAGCCGCATACACAACTTCAAAGACTTTATGGATTTTCCCNNTATACAACCCCGCCCCCGCGCCTTTGTACATCCCTTGCTGCAGCAGCCCTGCCGCATTATGGAAGTAATGGACAAAAGGGATGTGATGCTTAACTTTCCCTACCACTCCTTCGACCCCATAATAGACCTGCTGCGCGAGGCGGCTATTGACCCCTTTGTACAAAGCATCAAGATAACCTGCTACCGCCTGGCCAAAGATTCTAAAATCGTCAACGCACTCGTAAACGCCGTACGCAATGGCAAGGAAGTAACCGTAATATTGGAGCTGCGCGCCCGTTTTGACGAAGAAGCCAACCTGATGTGGAAGACAAGGCTGGAAGAAGAGGGTGTGCGCGTGTTCATAGGCCTGCCCGATATGAAAGTGCATGGTAAGCTTTGCGTCATCAAAAAGCGTGAGTTTAAAAAAATCAAGCAATACGCATTTATATCTACCGGCAACTTCAACGAGAACACCGCCCGCTACTATGGCGACCACTGCCTGCTGACAACCAACAGGAATATCATTGCCGATATCAACCGCATATTTACCTTCCTGGAGAGCCCGGCACACAACTTCGCGCTGCTGAATAAGTGCAAAGTGCTGCCCGTAGCGCCCACCAATATGCGCAACATCTTTATAGACCTGCTGGACAAAGAAATCAAAACCGCTAAAAAGGGCCAGGCGGCAGCCGTAACCATCAAACTCAACAGCCTGGTAGACGAGCTGCTCATCAACAAACTATACGAGGCAGCCAAAGCGGGTGTAGATGTAAAGCTGATAGTGCGTGGCAGCTGCTGCGCCTATACCAGCCAAAAGGCATTCAAAAAGCAGATACACGCCATCAGTATAATAGACGAATACCTGGAGCATGCCCGTGTATTCGTATTCCACAACGGGGGGCAACCTAAGGTGTACATATCCAGCGCCGACTGGATGATACGCAACCTGGACCACCGTGTAGAGGCTGCCTGCCCCATACTGGACAAGAATATTCAGCAGGAATTAATCCACATCTTAAATATTCAGCTTTCAGGAAACGTAAAAGCCCGTATATTGGATAACGAACAGAAGAACGAATATGTGACCAGGAAGAAAAACGACCCCGTTGTCCGCTCGCAAATGGCCATATACGAGTTTCTGCATAAGAAAAAATATACAGGTTGATATTAGCTGCTATAGACATAGGGTCGAACGCTGCGAGGTTGCTGATTGCCGAAGCAGCCGTTTACAAAGACGGTACAGTAGATTATACAAAACTTACACTGCTGCGTATTCCGCTACGACTGGGTTTCGATGTATTTAATACCGGTGTTATTTCCGACAAAAAGAAGAAGAAACTGCAGGACACCATCAGGATATACANNGTCTTACAAGGCCTGCGCCACATCGGCCATGCGCGATGCTACCAACGGCAAGGAAATCATGCAGGAGATAAAAGCCGATACGGGTATTGATATAGACATCATCAGCGGTATGGAGGAGGCCACGGTGCTGTACGAAACCCATATAGCTGACAACCTCAACACCGACAAATCTTACCTGTATATAGACGTGGGCGGTGGTAGTACCGAAGTAACCCTCTTTGCCGACGGGCAAACCATATTCAAAGAGTCCTTCAATATAGGCACTATCAGGATGCTGAACGAGCAGGTGACTGAGGAGCAATGGGAGCATATGAAGTGGTACATCAAAACCCATGTAAAAGACTACCAGCCGCTGGAGGCCATAGGTACCGGCGGTAATATCAACAAGATATTTTCCCTGTCCAAACGTAAGGAGGGCAAACCCCTGCCGCTGGAACTGATAAAAGACTACCACAAAGAACTAAGCGCCAGCACAGTGGAAGAGCGCATGCACCTGTACAACCTCCGCTCAGACCGTGCTGATGTAATAGTACCCGCCCTGCAAATCTACTCATCCATCATGCGCTGGGCCGGCGCCGAAGAAATATACGTACCCAAGATAGGCCTGGCAGATGGGTTGATAAGGGTGTTGTATGGGGAGTTAAGTAAAAAGTAAATCCACACTATGCTGGGCGTACTGCTTACGAAATATTGATTTATTGCGCTATCTTGAACAATATTTGAATTCGCCTGAATGAAGGAGTACCAGACTTTTGTAACAGAATTAAAAAATCATGTCGCTACTTACTCGTCCTCTGAGAATGCTGACTGGGGAAAGACGAGTGAAAAATATGTAAACGGATTGGCATATGAAGCACTGCGATCATTAATTTCATTGCAAGAAAGAAGGGACTCTGGCGCTTTCTTTACTGGTCATGAATTGGCTCTGTCAGTATTGAGCCGCTATAAATTGAAATTTAGCCAAAATGTAGTTTTCTATGACCCAGCGTGCGGTACTGCAAATCTATTAATCGCCGCAGCACAAAAATATTGCAAGAATTTGTCGAAAAATTCTATACCGGTATCTTTTATAGGAACAGATATTCACAGAGAATTTGTTGACGCAGCTATTCTACGATTAGAAATACTGCGGAAACAAAGAAAAGCTTATCAAACGTATTGTGTAGAAATTTCACAGCGTGATGGNNCGTGATAATTACAGTCGTGCAACGCATATACTGATTAATCCGCCCTTTAATAAGGTAATCGCTCCGGACAATACAAGTTGGGCAAAAGGGTCGATTTCAAACGCTGCATTGTTTATAAGTACGATGGCGGCAAAAGTAAAACCGGGCACACAAGTGATAGCAATTTTGCCAGATGTTCTACGTAGTGGAAGTAGGTATGCGAAATGGCGTAGGCTTATTGCAACCGAATTCAAAATTGGTGATATTCATTTGCTCGGGCAATTTGACAAGCATACTGATGTTGACGTATTTTCAGTCATGTTGACGAAATCTGAAAAGAAGCTTGACAATCAAAACTGGAATCATACCGATATGTTTTCTAGTAGAATTGTTTCAGATGACTTTTTAGTTTCTGTTGGAACTGTAGTTGACAATCGTGATAAGAAAGTCGGAATTGAACGCCCGTATTTAGTAAGTAAGGGAATGCGTGGGTGGACCACAATCACAACTAGTGAACGGAAGAGAAGACACACCGGCAAGTTTTATACTTCGCCTTTCGTTGTCGTTAAACGCACGTCTCGAGCGGGAGAAATCCATCGCGCTATTGCTACTATTGTNNACCTGAACCAGTTTACGTCGATAATCATCTAATTGTTCTTGTGCCAAAACATGGCAAATTGCGCTCATGTCAAAGCTTAGTGAAGAAGTTAAAAGCCATTGAAACGACGCAGTTTGTAGATGAACAAATTCGTTGCAGGCATCTTACAGTAGGTGTTGTTAAAAATATTCCCTTATGAGAGCGAAAGCAACAGAAAACGCACATATACGGTTCTCAACTCAAATAATAAAGCGTTTAGGGGAGGAGTTGAACCCGAGTATCGACCAAAGCGTTATAGAGCTTGTCAAGAACTCATACGACGCAAATGCACGAAGTTGCACAATTGAACTAAAAAGCGTAACCAAAGCAGGCGGGGCTATTGTAATCACTGACGATGGTGATGGGATGGATGCTAATGCGTTAAAAAATAGCTACCTTGTACTCGGTCAATCAGATAAGTCTTTCAATAAAAGAACGCGCTTAAATCGAATACCTGCTGGAAGTAAAGGACTTGGCAGATTAGCAGCTCTCCGTATGGGAACTCTGGTGGAACTTGAGTCAGTTCCTTACAAGTCAAAAAAGGAGAAGTACGGTGTAATAATTGATTGGAATGAATTCGACAGAGCAAGCCTAGTAGACGACGTAGATATAAAAATTAGATTATACTCAACCAGTAAGGGCGAAAAACCAGGAACAGTAATATCGATAAAAAATCTAAAAAACGGTGTTACTGAAAGAGACATACGAAAAGTTGCACGAGGATTAATACTTTTATCGGACCCTTTTGACGACGATCCAAATGCCTTCAAGCCCAAACTCAAAACTGATGAATTTAAGAATCTAGAGGAACTGGTCTCTAAACGGTATTTTGATGATGCAGATTATCACTTGACTGCCAAAATTGACAACGAAGGATTTGCAACAGCAAGTGTACTAGACTACCGTGGCCAGGTACTATTTAAGGCTACGCATAAAGAACTCTCTAATAAACGTAGTGGGAATATATATCAATGTCCTCCCCTAACATTTGACCTTTGGGCATTCTTGCTAAACAGCACTGCATTCACGAGTCGTCCAACCTCCAGNNACGTGAATGGTTGAATGAGTTTGGCGGAGTTCACTTATACGAAAATGGACTTCGAGTAAATCCGTATGGTAATCAAGGGAACGATTGGCTTGATATGAACTTGTCAAGAGCAAGAAGTCCCGAGGAAAGACCGTCTACAAATACATCGATTGGCATCACACGTATTAAAGATTCCAAAGGGCTTCTTCAACAGAAAACGGATCGTTCTGGCTTTATTGAAAATGAAGTCTTTCACGAAATCAAAACCTTTTGCCAAGATGCAATGGATTGGATGGCGCGTAAACGACTAGAGATTGCAGAACGAAAACGAGCAGCCGACAGAGCGCGCACGTCATCTGAATCAAATGTATCTAAAGAAAAGGTGAAAGAGCAAATTAGTAAGCTCCGTACCAATGAGCGTATTGAGATGGAAAAGGTATTTGTAAATTATGATAAAGCTCGGGAGAGCGAGGTAAAATCACTGCGAGCTGAGGTGCAGTTGTACCGCACTTTGAGCACGGCAGGAATAACAGCAGCTACATTTTCACATGAATCACGGGGAAACCCTCTCAAGGTCATTGGACAGGCAATTGCTGCAATAGAACGTCGAGGTAAGAAAGGGCTTGGTGATAATTATGACAGTGTTTTAAGCAAGCCTGTCCAAATGATTAATAAGGCTGTCAAATCATTAGCAGTGCTTGGCACAGCAACTCTAAAATTAATATCTAGTCAAAAACGTAGAATTTCACGTGTCGAGGTACACAGCGTAATAAACAGTATTATTGAAACTTTCGAGCCATTTTTGAAAGGTAGAGATATAGAATTAAGTATTGACCTATCCAATGGCAACCCCTATTTGCGCTCCACAGAAGCTGCATTAGAATCAATAATTACGAACTTATTAAATAACAGTGTAGTTGCGATTGAAAATGCAAATGCAAAAAGTCGACATATTAATATAAAGACAGAAATACAAGAGAATATTATTATTATAACAGTATCAGATAATGGCACAGGTATAAAAGGCATTTCCTTAAAGGAGATATGGTTACCTGGACAAACAACCAGCCCTAATGGTACTGGACTAGGGCTGACAATTGTGAGAGATTCTGTACTAGATCTCGGAGGAAATGTGCGAGCTAACCGGCAAGGTTTGCTCGGAGGGGCAGATATTATTGTTGAACTACCAATAATTGGAAAATAATGGCAGTTAGTATTGCTAATAGAGAAATACGGACCATTTACGTTGTTGATGACGATAATGAAGCAAGGAATGGCTATGGACTTACGGTTGAGGAGATGCCTGTGGAAACCAAACTGCAGGAACACAAAGTTGATAACTTAAATACTTTTCTTTTGTCATTCAGTAACTACGACGCAGTTGTTTCGGATCACCATCTACGTAAGTCGTCCAACTATTTCCCAACAAATGGGGCTGAATTTGTCGCTAAGTGTTACCAAAAGAATATTCCCTCTATTTTAGTTACAAAATATGAGGCAGAATCATTCCACGAAATTAGACCTTATAAGCAGTATATACCCATCGTTCTGCGGCCAGATGAGTTTAATCCAGAGAGTTTAGAGATTAGTCTAGAAATATGTATCAAAGAATTTAGAGGAGAGATTGCACCAGTAAGGAAGCCGTGGAGAACACTTGTTCGGGTTGATGACAAAGTCGATAATAGTGTCTTAGTTATCCTTCCTTCGTGGGACTTAAACAGGGGTATAAGTTTACAGTTAGACGAGTTCCCACATGACCTCCAAACAATGATTGAACCAGACTTTCGATTTACAGCTGATGTAAACATAGATGCCGAAAATGCCACAGAACTTTATTTTACAAACTGGAAACCTTTAAAAAGAAAATCGTGAACGAAATATCTGTTCTTGACGTAGGACATGGAAACAGTACAATTATGCACGGTAAAGGAGAAACCGTTATTATTGATTGTGGTGCTCAAGGCTCTGGCCTCCTTCCTTTTCTGACTGACCGCGGCATTAAGGTTGTTAAGACTGTTTTCTTAAGCCATGCTGACCAAGATCATATTGCTGGTTTATTGACTTTACTCCTAGATGAATCAATCGAAGTACAGCAGGTATATTTAAATGGCGATGGATCAAAGCACACAAAAGTGTGGGATGATTTAGTAAAGCTATTAGACGCTGACGATAGGCTTAAGAAGATTAGCTTTACACCAAAAATAGACGAAGGAGATACCACAGTAAATGCAGGAGATTTACTAATTAAAGTCATGGGGCCTTCAAAATTTCTAGTAGCGAAAGGTGTGAATGGCCTTGATAGAACGGGACAAAAAATAACAACAAACTCTATATCAGCATCGTTTATTGTATCATTTGAGGGCAAAAGCCTAGTATATGCTAGTGGCGATATAGACAAAGTCAGTTTGGATGAATTAATCCACACAGGCGCGAATATTGAAGCAGACGTATTAATTTTTCCGCATCATGGTGGGGATATAACAGATGGTAATGTGGTTGATTTTACAGAACTACTACTAAAGCAGTGTAAGCCGAGTACTGTTGTCTTTTCCATTGGACGAAACCGATTTAGAAATCCTAGACATGAAGTTGTTGCTGCCGTCAGACGAGTAGCAAAAGATATTCGTATATCATGTACTCAACTTTCCAAAAATTGTAGTGAGTTCATACCCCGAACAGTACCAACACATTTGCATCCATACTATGCAAACGGGAGATACCGGAACGTATGTTGTGGAGGCACATTTGTAATCACAATAAAGGATGACAATATAATTCACCACCCCGAAATAGCTACTCATCAAGAATATGTAACGAGTCACATAGAAGCTGCGCTGTGCAAGCGGTAGTATTATTGCAGACCTATCCAGTTTATCGCCACCTGGCGCAAGTCTTCTCGACTTGTGNNCATCCCGTCCCTTTGAAGCTTAAGGGACGGGGCTCTTTTTCTTTGAACTCTCCTCCTGTTTTTAGGAGGAGTACCCGTAGGGGGAGGTGGTTACGCTATGAGAAGCAACTAGCGCAGCGACTCATTGAGACAAATGAAAAAACATAATGAACGAAATAAAAGAAAGTAAAGGGAGATGAGTAGAGATAACAAGCTCAGTTTTATTCACAAGGGTACATGCCTGCCCCGAAGCCAAAAGCAATCATAAATCCCAAATAAAATGAAAACAAGTCATCAAACCTTCATCCTCGAGATGGTAAAACACGGCGATAAAGAACTCGCCTGGCAAAAAGCCAACCCCGGAAACAAAGGCGGCAACAGCGCCCGCAAAGCCGCCGACCGCCTGCTGCGGCGCCGCCCCGAGATGGCCGCTGAAATAGAAGAAGCCGTCGCCACCATTCGTCACCAGGCATATACGGAGGCTTACCGGCTTTATACCGAACAACAGAGAACGCCCCTGCTCAGCATGATGCAGCGCCGCGAGATACTCGCCCGCATAGCCAGGGGCGAAGTAAAGGTATGCCGCTATGCAAGGAGCGGCGACCGTTACATCATGTTATTTGAAGACCCGCGCCCCCGCGATATGATGCAGGCAATGCAGATAGATGCAAAATTCGAAGAAGCCTGCAACCGTACGCGAAATATTAACGACCCCGTCCTCTCACAGTTCAACATCTATATAGACGGCCGTCCCTGCGACGACCCCGCCGCCCCCGTCAACACCGACCTGCCCCCAGGCATAGTCATGCTGCCCCGCAAAGCGAAAAAATTAACCGCGGAACAGTTGTCCCGCCAAGGCGGTGAAAAACAAGAGACTCCCCTCATGTTTTTAGGAGGGGAGAATGGAGAAATGCCGACAGGCATGAGCCATTCAGGGGAGGTTGACTCGCGAGGAACACTCCCACAGGAAAAAACCACCGAAAATGGCAACCTTCCGGCAACACTTTGCACACATAACACAAGTCCCCAGCAAGGGATCCCGATAGCTATCGGGATAGGGGNNGGAAATAGCTGAAATGGACCGCGCCCTGGCAGAAGAGCGGCAACATACGCTGGAGCGGCCACAGTACAACACATTCGGCAAAATGTATTTCCCTGAAAAAGATACACGAGGCCTGTTGTAAACATTCGGCACGATTTTGTATTTATAAACAGTATATTATCATTGCATAGTGAAGTTGAAACCGATTTACATACTATCCATCATCCTGCTGCTGCATGCACAGGGCAGGGCGCAGTTGCTCGACCTGCTCACTATCAGCAGTGACAGCACCTGCGTCAGCGACCGGTCCGACCAGTTATTGCTGCGTGGCTTTGTGATGCAGAAGTTCAATAAATACACCCTGGGCCAGCACAATGTGGCAGAAAACCTTACTTACAGGGCGAATAACAATTATCACGTGGGGGTAGGTTTCCACTACAAATGGGTGGGGGCTAATTTATCGTTCAAACTGCCGTATTTCAACAAAGCCAAGTATGGTGAAACAAAATTCTTCGACCTGCAGACATATCTCTACCTCAGCAGGTTTGCCGTAGATGCATATGCGTTGTCTTACAAAGGATATTACCTGTCTAATAATAATATATTGAAGTCTCCACCGCCTGCGGGGGAGTTGCTGCTGCGTCCTGACATAAGAACGGGCAACTATGGAGTTAACTTCCAGTATATCTTCAATCACGAAAGGTTTTCGTACCGCGCGGCTTTTATACAGAACCAGTGCCAGGTGCAGAGCGCGGGTAGCTGGCTGGCCGGGTTTACTATCAATTATACCCGTGCAAAGGCAGACTCTTCTATCATTCCGCCGGGACTGATATACAACGACTTTTACTCTCGGCATTTTTTCAATAAAAGTTCGGCATTTGTGGTGGCTTTCAATGGAGGGTATGCATATACACAAGTGCTGGGCAGGCATTTTTTTATTACGGCATCAGTACTGCTGGGTACAGGCTTCAACTATGTAGCGCTTAAAACAGATGCTACAGGCAGCCGAGACGCCCGCTTGCATCTACAATTGCACGCTATACTGCGTGGTGCCATTGGTTACAATGCCAAGAATGATTTTATAGGACTGCAATATATCAACTACGTGAACCGTAACAACATGCCCGTGCTGGACGGTTGGCAGCAATCGCAGGCAGGTAATATACGGCTTACTTATGCCCACCGTTTCACCCTGAAGAAAAAGACAGCTAAAAAGCTGGAAGAAATTGAAGAAAAAATATTGCCTGACGCTATAAAAAAGTGACAGGGTATACACCCTGTCACTTTTGTCAAAAATTATTATGAACTAGTTAAAACTCAGCGTTGCCCGGTGTGCGGGGGAAGGCGATTACATCGCGGATGTTAGTCATGCCGGTAACGAACTGCACCATACGCTCAAAGCCAAGCCCGAAGCCGGCATGCGGCACTGTGCCGAATCGGCGGGTATCCAGGTACCAGTACATTTCCTCTACAGGTATATGCATCTCGCGCATGCGCTGTTCCAGCTTGTCCAGGCGCTCTTCACGTTGTGAGCCACCTACTATCTCACCGATACCCGGTGCCAGTATATCCATAGCGGCTACGGTTTTGCCGTCATCGTTCTGGCGCATGTAGAAGGCCTTGATGTCTTTAGGGTAGTCAGTCACCACTACTGGTTTCTTAAAATGCTTCTCCACCAGGTAGCGTTCATGCTCGCTCTGCATATCTATGCCCCAACTCACCTCGTATTGGAACTGCTTTTTCTTATAGGCTTTCGATTGCATTAGGATGTCTATCGCCTCAGTATAGGTGATGCGCTCGAATTTGTTGTTCAGCACAAACTCCAGCTTCTCTACCAGTCCCATTTCGCTGCGTTCGTTCTGCGGCTTCTGGCTTTCTTCGTTCTTCAGTCTTTCCGCCAGGAAGTCCAGGTCTTCCCTGTTGTTGTCCAGTNNGTATTGTATAATGTATTTCAGCAGGTCTTCGGCCAGGTCGGCATTGTCGTGCAAATCGTTGAATGCTACTTCGGGTTCTATCATCCAGAACTCTGCCAGGTGGCGTGCTGTATTACTGTTCTCCGCCCGGAATGTAGGCCCGAAGGTGTAGATTTCACCTAATGCTGTAGCACCCAGTTCGCCCTCCAGTTGTCCGCTTACCGTCAGGTTAGTAGCGCGTCCAAAGAAGTCTTCTTCAAAGTTGATGCTGCCATCTTCTTTGCGTGGGGTATTGTCGAAGGGCAGGGTAGTTACCTTAAACATCTCACCCGCACCCTCAGCATCGCTGGCGGTGATGATGGGTGTATGCAGGTACACAAAGCCCCTGTCGTTGAAAAACTTGTGTATAGCGAATGCGAGTGTATGCCTTACGCGGAACACAGCGCTGAACGTATTGGTACGGAAACGCAGNNAGCCATCGTTGAGGGCTATAAACTGGTTGTTGCGGAACGAGCGCACCCATCCCCTTACATTTACTTTGTAGTCTTTTTCCCCGCTTTGCAGTATCTGCTTAATCTTTGTGCGTTTCATGCTATATGCCCCTGCGGGCGTTATTATGATTTCTGTTATTTGTCGAAAAATAAATACTTAATGGCTATTACTATCATGAAGATGGCGAATATCTTTTTAATGATAGCAGTATCGAGCCCTAGCACCACCTTGCTGCCCAGGTATCCGCCTATTACAAATGTAACAGCCAGTACCAATGCCATTTTCCAGTTTACCTGGCCTTCTTTGTAATAATTGTAGGCGCCTATAAATGCTACCGGCAACGATAGCATGGCTAGTGATGTACCCTGCGCCATCTTTTGCGACAGCCCGAAAATGATAACCAGTGCGGGGACAATAACCACACCACCACCAATGCCTACCAGGCTGGACATAAAACCTGCTGCAAACCCAATAACCAACAGGCCTAATATATAACCCGTGCTCATATGTTGTGTTTTTAGTTCACTAATTAGTCATGGCCTGTTCGCCAAATTTGGCTGAGTAGTCATTGATACTGTGCATCAATATCTTTTTAGCCAGTCGCTCCCCTTCAAATTCCTCAATTTTCACCACCTTATTCTCCAGCTTTTTATACTCTTCAAAAAAGTGGCGCAGCTCGTCTATAAAGTGTGAAGGTAATTCACTTATATCATTTATATGGGCCACGCTCATATCGTTGGCACATACAGCTATCAGCTTGTCATCGGCCTCGCCCTGGTCCAGCATGCGCATCACACCTATCACTTTGGCTTCTACCAGTGTCATGGGGTGCATGGTTATCTGGGAGAGCACCAGTATATCCAACGGGTCTTTATCGTCGCAATAGGTGCGGGGTATAAAACCATAGTTGGCAGGATAATATACAGATGAATATAATTCACGGTCCAGCTTCAGCAGCCCCGTCTCTTTGTCCAGCTCGTATTTAGCGCGCGAGCCTTTGGGTATCTCAATAACTGCCGTCACCGTTTCGGGTACGTTTTCTCCATAACTCACTGAATGCCAGGGGTTGAAATTCATTTCTCTTTATTTTTAAGACTGCAAAGGTAAATGTTAAAATCGCTATTCAGTTTAACTTGGGTAGATAAAAAACAATACCTTGGCAAACATTTCGTTTGTTTTAAGGGTTATGCAGGATGGTTTCAGTGTCACAGGGATGTAACACTACATTAACTTTATGAGAAAATTAAGAAACCTGAATTGATATTTTGAGGCATCCGTATATCTTTGCAAGCTATCGAATTCATATAGTATTAAATAGTAAATTAAACTAAAACTAGTAAAAACCAGAATTATGGCAGAAGTAAAATCAGCCGCAAAACCACAAGGTGCACGTGCAGGACAACCTAACAAATCAAGTGACCTGTTAAAAAACTTTTTGGTAATTGTCGTAATGATTGCATTAGCAGAGGCAATATTCCATTTGTATTTCGGAAGCAGCGCCAACTTCAGGGATGAAGAGCGCCACACTCCTGCTAACCTGTTGGGTACTATGTACCTGGGCGGCTGGGTTGTACCTATCCTGATGTCGACTGCATTGGTACTGTTGTTCTTCGTTTTCGAGCGTGCAATGACTGTATTCAAAGCTAAGGGCAAAGTAAATGCTACCGAGTTCGTTCGTAAGGTGCAATATCACCTGGCTAACAAAAACATTGACGCGGCTATGGCTGAGTGCGATAAGCAAGCAGGCAGCGTGGGTAATGTAATGAAAGCGGGCCTGATAAAATACCGCGAAATGATTGATAACAAAGAACTGGAGACTGAGCAGAAGATAGCCAGCATACAGAAAGAAATAGAAGAGGCTACAGCGCTGGAAATGCCGGTGATGGAAAAGAACATGGTGTTCTNNGTCTACCGGTGGTGCTCCGGATAGCGCTGCACTGGCAGCAGGTATCTCTGAAGCCCTGGTAAATACAGCCCTGGGTATCGGTACTTCGGCTATCGCTATCATCGCTTACAACTTCTATACTACTATAATAGACAATATCACTTTCGGTATCAACGAGAGCGGTTTCACACTGACACAAAACTTCTACGCTAACTATAAATAATAGTTATCGTATTGATTAGTGTTTGTGATGAGTAAAGGTTGTGGAATAATGCTGCAACAGAATCTTATTAATTGAACAGTGTAGAAATATAACAGATGGCAAACCATTCAATGCCGAAAAAAAGTACGAATGTGGACATGACCGCTATGTGTGACGTAGCGTTCCTGCTGCTGACGTTCTTCATGCTGGCAACACAATTNNCGGGCGTATATTCTTTTCAATTGACGATCAGAAAGTGCGTAAAGACCTGATAGACAAGCTGGACGAGCAGAAAGGCCTGAACCTGACAGAAACTGAGAAAACGAACTTCGTTATCGGTGCTTCCGTAGGTGTTCCTTTCAGCCAGCTGAAGGCTTACCTGGCTGCAGATGCTGACCAACGTGCAAAGATGGACAAGCAGGCGCCCGGTATACCTACCGATACGATAGTGACATCAGAAAGGCATGAACTGGCGCTTTGGATAAAAGAAGCAAGGTACTCCAACCCCAAGTTGCGTATTACTATCAAGGCCGACGGTAAAGCGTCTTACCCTGATATAAAGAAAGTAATAGGTACGCTGGAAGGCTGGAAAATATTCAAGTTCAACCTGATAACAGGATTGAAAGCCGTACCGCCGGGAACAGCTGCTTATGAAGAAGTGATGGGCGGTAAGAAAGAAGGATAACAATATTTAAAAACAATAAAAGCTTAGTTCCATGGCAGAAATGGAAGTCGCCGACAAGGGTGGCAAGAAAGGCCCGGGGGTCAAGAAAGGTAAAAAGCTGTCCACACGCGTGGATTTAACTCCGATGGTGGACTTAGGTTTTCTGTTGATAACATTCTTCATGTTGACGACAACGCTGAACAAGCCTAAGACCATGGAGATAAATATGCCTTATAAGGATGAAATAATTCCTGAAGAGGACGAGACTAAAATCAAGGAAAGTACCGCTCTTACAGTATTGCTGAGCAAAAAGCACAGGATATACTATTATGAGGGTATGGCTACAGACCCTGAAACTCCACCCGATGTGAAGGTAACAGGCTTCAAACCTGAAAAAGGTATCAGGGATGTTATTATCAAGAAGATGAAAGACGTGGAAGACCTGAAACGGGCCGGCCAACTCACAGCTAAGGATAAAACAACTGTATTGATAAAACCCGATACCAGCAGCACGTATGAGGACCTGGTAAACATACTGGATGAAATGGCTATCAACGATGTTCGTGTATATGCCATTGTAGATATTACAGATGTGGACAGGGAATTCATACAGGCAACAGAAC
>DINJ01000230.1 GCA_002423665.1 Bacteroidetes bacterium UBA5543
GACCTGGTTGACGATCCTGAGATCCTGGAACTGGTTGAAATGGAAATCCGCGAACTGCTGAGCAAATATGAATATGATGGTGATAACACACCAATCATCCAGGGTTCTGCTACAGGCGCACTGGCTGGTGAAGCTAAGTGGGTAGAAAAAGTACTGGAACTGATGAAAGCTGTGGACGAGTGGGTACCCCTGCCTCCGCGCGCTGTTGATCAGGCGTTCCTGATGTCTGTTGAAGACGTGTTCACTATCACTGGTCGTGGTACTGTAGCTACAGGCCGTATCGAGCGTGGTGTGATCAAAGTTGGTGACAACGTAGAAATCGTAGGTTTCAACGAAGCTCCTCTTACTTCAACTTGTACAGGTGTTGAGATGTTTAAGAAACTTCTGGACCGTGGTGAGGCTGGTGACAACGCCGGTATCCTGCTGCGTGGTATAGAAAAGAAAGACATCAAGCGTGGTATGGTTATCTGTGCTCCTAAGAGCATCACTCCGCACACTGAATTCAAAGGCGAGGTTTACGTACTGAGCAAAGAAGAAGGTGGACGTCACACTCCGTTCTTCAACAAGTACCGTCCTCAGTTCTATTTCCGTACTACAGACGTTACAGGTGAGTGTCACCTGCCTGAAGGTGTGGAAATGGTAATGCCTGGCGATAACGTTAACCTGCATGTTACTCTGATCGCGCCTATCGCGATGGAGAAAGGTCTGAAATTCGCGATTCGCGAAGGCGGCCGTACAGTAGGTGCCGGTCAGGTTACTGAAATCATCAAATAATCAATAGCGGCTGAGCCGCATGATGATAAACTTGAAACTGTCCTCCTAAAAGGAGGACAGTTTTTTTTGCCTTACTTATTCCTCCTTTCAAGGAGGTGCCCCGCGAATGTTGGGTGGAGGATGTAACTCGCGCATGCCCCCGATAGTATGCTCCTACATAATATCCCCCATTAGGGCAGGGCAATCTCAGCCGCATGATGATAAAATTTGAAGCCGTCTTCCTAAAAGGAGGACGGCTATTTCTATTTGAGTTTTCCTTAATTGATCTTGTTACCGCATCAATAGCTACTAGTTGAATACGTTCGGTTTCAACCCCGCAGGTGCAAGTATTTTTCACTTGTGCCAATAAAGCACATGAAGGCTATTACTTATTTTTCAGTATAGCATTGGCATTGGTGAGAAATGCAGCCTCTTCTTTCCCTGCTTCCGCACGTGGATAGCCCAATGAACCTAACCCAGAGATATTGTACTTGCCATTTTTAGGGTCTTTGTCCATGCTGAACATCCATATCGTTGGATAGCCCTGTACCTGGAAGAAGTTTTGCAAGCCACTGTTTTGTTCGGCCAGCGCTTGTGGGAGTTCTTTTTTTCTGGGAAAATCCACTTCCAGCAGTATCACATTGTTTTTAGCCCATTGCTGAAAACCGGGTTTCGAGAAAACAGCTTTTTCCAGTTTGTGGCACCAGCCGCACCAGTCGCTACCCGTAAAAAAAGCGAAAACAGGTTTGTTTGTTTTTTTAGACAGCTCATACACCTTGTTGATATCTGTATACCAGGTCAGCCCGTGTTTTTGATGTTGGGCAATGCCGGGCAGTGCTGCAAAACACAATAAGATCAGTACGAGTAAAAATGATTTATTAATGGTTGCCATATTTATTTGCTTCAGTCAGTTTGTAAATTCAAAAATAACGGATTTTGACTAAGGAACACCCGCAAGGTCTGTGTTAGACGATTTATGACTTAAAACATTACAGGTTCTTTAACTCAAAACATCACTAAATTACATCCATGCAACACATATACCTCAATACCGCAGCCGCAGGCCTGGTTCCTGCAAGGTTTATGGAAGAAGCCAATAGTCTTTATACAACATTTACGACTTACACCAGCGCAAATGCTGAAAAGTGGAAGGAGACTACACAGCCTCTTATTCGTAGAAACCTGGCAGCGTTCCTGTCTGCACCTGAAGACAATATAGCATTCCTGCCCAACTTTTCATGGGGTATTACAGGTGTTGTTCATTCGCTGAGAGGGACGGAAAAGGTGATGTTGTATAAAAGGGATTACCCCTCGCTGCTTGATCCGTTTAAGGTAAAAGGTTTCGACATTGTATGGATAGAAGATACGGATGGCTTCAATATTCCTATAGATCAAATGAAGCAAAGGTTACTGGACGAACAGGTGAACATACTCGCCATCAGCCATGTGCAGTGGATGTCGTCTTATAAGCTGGACCTGGAAGATATAGGCGCATTTTGCCGCAAACATGGTATCTGGCTGATAGTGGATGCTACGCAATGCATGGGTGCCATTAATATCAATTTGTCTACATTACAGGTAGATGTACTGATAGCCAGCAACTATAAATGGATGAACGCTGGTTTTGGTACCGGCGTTATGTATATAGGCGACGGCTTCATGGATGAATATCCCCCCATAGTAGCGGGTTTCAATAGCTATACTATTATTGACGGCAAACCACAGTATATACCCGGTGTGCGCAGTTTTGAGCCCGGCCATCCTAATATGTACGGCCTGTTGGTGATGGATGCTGCTATACAACACAAAATGCAAACGGGTATCGCGAAGATTGAGGAACACAATACAGCGCTTACCCGTTTGTTTCTTGATGGTATCGGCTACTCACAGTGGAATGTATTAGGAGGGTATAATACAGGTGACAGGGCGTCTTATGTTTTGTTGAAGGATGAAAATAGCCTGGGGCAAATACTGAAAGACAATGGAGTAGTGGTGACGCACAGGGCGGGCATGATACGTATCAGTTTTCATTATTACAACACTGCTGATGAAGTGAACAGGGTAGTGGAACTGTTGAAATAATATCAGGAGGAATTACCTCTGCCTATTTTCTTTTTCAGTTGTTCGGCTATTTGTTGCTTCTTTTTTCCGCCGTCACTTTGTCCCAGCAGAAACCCATATGGCTTCAGGCCCTCTACATTANNTATTTTAGCCATGCCCAGCATGGGGATAGCTACAATCATGCCCGGTATACCCCATAGTATCTCGCCCAACACTAAACCTATAATTGTAAACAATGGATTGAGGTTGACTTGTGTACCTACTACAAGTGGCTCCAGTATATATGTTTGCACAAATTGAACTACAGCATATACGGCTACCACGCCTATTATCATGCCGGTATTGCCACCATCCTGCACTAGTACCATAATGATAACAAGGGCCGTGCCTGCCAGGTTCCCGACAAAGGGCACTATTTCCAGGGTGCCACATATCAGTGCAAACATAATCGGGTTTTTAATGCCGACAATACTAAAGCCCACTCCATACATTACCCACAGGCAGGCTATCATTTTTGCCAGGCCTGATATATAAGCGTTAGCTACGTCAATGGAATCTTTAATGATAGTATTTGCATTCGATTTCTTTACCTCAGGTACAAGCATCAGTACAAACTTTTTCAGGTGAGTCTTCAGGTAGAGGAACAGAAATACATACACTGTCATCAGGATACTATTTGTGAAAATATCCGTTAAACCACCAAGTACTTTAGTCACCACTTTGGATGCACGCCCGTTTTCAGCTGCACTGTCTACCAGTTCGTTGGCTTCTTTATAGCTGATGCCTAGTGTCTCCCTGATAAATTGTTTTGCCTCCCGCTGCATTTTAGTAAACTGCCTGCTTACTTCTGATATTTCGGTATCGAGGTCTGATATCTGCCAGCCCATCAGGTATATCACGCCGGCAAATGCCGCTATCACAAACAACAGGCAACCGGCTATGGCTATGATTTTAGGCACACCTTTCGACTCCAGCCAAACCGTTTTCTTTAGTAAGAGCATTGAGAATAACAGGGCAAAGGCTATAGGAAGCAGAAACTCTTTACCCAATATTATCCCACCTATCAGTAGGAACAGGAATAACAGTGTTAATACTGCTTTGGTAAGTTTTGGAGGTAGCATAACAGTGATTATGCTATCAATAACAACTTCTGTACAGAATAGTTAACTGATAAATGAAAATTTTTACGATGCCATTGCAGCTACACCGCCCATTACTATCAGGAACAGGAATAAGAGTGCATAAATTAATATCATTACAATGATGAGTATTCCTATGGACTTAAAATGGCTCTTCAGGAAACGGAAGGAACTGCGTAGCACATCATTATTATTGTTTGAGACGGCCTCTTTCACTTTAGCAGAAAAGCGCAGCAGTGCAATGCATGGGTATAGGTATGCTAAGCCTGAAATCAGGTAAATGAGCCCCAGCATAATAGGTGATACACCTAACGAGTTATATGCCGATACCGATCCGGCCAACAACATAGCGACTGCTACCATTAGCATCAATCCGCAAATCACTATCCCGAATATAGCAATGAACTTTCCCCAGCGAGCGGCTTCNNCGGGTCGTTATGGTCAAATTGCATCATAGGTTACATTTATACTTCAAGTTAGCTTAATACGCCTTTGCGAACAATACTCGTTGTGTTGATGGCTTGCCTGTCAATACACAACGCCCTTCTTCTTTGATGTTGTCCAACGGTATGCAGCGTATTGTGGCCTTGGTCATTTCCTTTATCTTCTCTTCCGTCTCTGCGGTGCCATCCCAGTGCGCTGATACAAAACCTGTTTTTTCGTTGAGAACAGCTACAAATTCATCCCAGCTGTCTACGCGTGTTGTATGTTCATTGCGGTACACCAATGCTTTGTTGTACATGCCCTGCTGTATTTCATCCAGCAGCATTGCTACACTGTCCACCAGGTTGTCCAATGCATAGGTTGCTTTCTCCTTTGTATCGCGGCGGGCTACCTCTGCCTGGTTGTTCTCCAGGTCGCGCGCACCCAACGCTATGCGCACAGGCACGCCGCGCAATTCATATTCCGCAAACTTCCAGCCCGGGCGTTTCGAATCATCATTGTCAAATTTCACTCTTACGCCTTTTGCACGCAGTTGTTCCACCAGCTCCTGTGCTTTATCCTCCACTTTTTTAGCAGCTTCGGCGTCTTNNTCTTCTGCACCTGCAAAACGCTCGCTTTCAGTTTTCACACCGCGTATTACCGGCATTGCCATGTACTCTTCTGCAAAGTTGGCGTATACATCCAGCATCTGCTTGGTTTCGGCTATAGCTTCTTCTTTAGTTGCATGTGCTGTATGCCCTTCTTGCCACAGGAATTCAGCCGTGCGCAAAAACAGGCGGGTGCGCATTTCCCAGCGCACCACGTTCGCCCACTGGTTCACCAGTATAGGCAGGTCGCGGTACGATTGTATCCAACCCTTATAAGTATTCCATATAATTGTCTCCGATGTAGGACGTACTATCAGTTCTTCTTCCAGTTTTGCCTCGGGGTCTACAATTATTCCATTCCCATTGGGGTCGTTCTTCAGGCGGTAGTGGGTCACTACTGCACATTCTTTGGCAAAACCTTCNNGGCGTTCTGATGTCCTGTTTCCTTGAACATGCGGTCAAGTTGGTCGCGCATATTTTCCCACAATGCAAACCCGTATGGTTTTATCACCATACAGCCCCTTACATCTGAATGTTCTGCCAATCCACCCTTGATTACAAGGTCATTATACCATTGCGCGTAGTCCTGTTTACGAGATGTTAAATTATCGCCCATAATGCGTCTGAAATGCTTTTACGTCCGGCAAATGTAGTAATTTACAGAGGTAGTTTATCAAGTAAAATCGAGGTGCTATGAAACATATTTTCTTAACATATTTACTATTGGCTGTCTTTGGCTCTTTTTCTGCAGATGCGCAGAGTAAAAAAGTGCAGGACGATATATACTATACTGCCGAAGACGCGCAGAAGGATGCCGATGCCGCCGAAAAAGAAAGGCAGGCCATAGAAGAAGCCCGTGCAAAACGTGCTGCTGAGCGCAGAACACAGCGCGATGCTATGGGGTATGAAAGTGGGGAGGAAGAGTATATCGATTATGACGATGATGAATATTATTATGCCAATCGTTTCAATCGCTTCAATGGCCCTTATTACGGCGCTAACTATTGGGCATACGATCCCTTCTTCTGGGATCCCTGGTGGGGTGGTGGCTACTATGCACGTGGTTGGGGCTGGGGACCTTCATGGGGTATAGGTGTTGGTTATGGTGGTCCTTACTGGTCTTCGTATTGGGGGTGGAACTGCTGGTATGGCTACCCCGGCTTTTACAGCGCGTGGAACTCGCCCTGGTATGGCGGCTATGGTTATGGCGGATATTACAATGGGTTTTACGATGGCTATTATGCAGGTGCTTACGGTGGTGGATCTATTGGGAATGTCCGTACTGTATCCTACGGCCCGCGTTCCTCTATCAACAGGTATCCCGGCAGCCAGCGCGCTACAAGCGGACGAACCGGCAGTGGCATGAGTGGTGGCACACGCGGCCAGCTCAGGCGTTCACCCGGAGAGTTGAGGAATGCAAGTGACAACAGGAATTATTCAAGGTCAGAATCACCTGTTTCTTCACCATCACCGGGCATTCGTTCTTCAGAGCGAAGGGGTAGTACCAATACAGGTAACTACAATGGTAATGAGCCTGCAAGGAATGATAACAGGTATAACAGCGGTGCTACCAACAGGCCTGCCCGCAACTACAATACCAACGACAATAACAGGTCTTACAACCAGGTAGAACCTGCGCAGCAGGCGCCGTCCAGGTCGTACCAAAGGTCAGAGCCTGCGCAACAACAGAGGCCACAGCCGTCTTATCAGCGCTCAGAGCCTTCTTATCAAAGGTCACAACCTTCATACAACAGTACCCCTTCTCGCAGTTATTCTTCGCCGGGTTCCTCTCCGTCTCGTAGTGGTGGTGGCAGCTTTGGTGGTGGCAGCCGTTCAGGCGGTAGGCGATAAGGCATGCACATTTTATTATCTTACAGCGGCAGAACTTTCTGCCGCTGTTCTTTTTACACCGTACTTTTTTAACATAGGAGTAGCAATTCGTTTCAGATATTTGTTATACTATTCCGAACATAGGATTGGGATTATTGTTGTCAACAAAACTATTATTATGATCAGGCGTACATTACTCATTGCTACATCCATCATAGCCGCCACAGGAGTTTCCTGGCTGGCATCAGCGCAGGATGAATCTGACGCACTTCGTTATTCATTACTCAGCCCCCAGGGCACTGCACGCTCTATTGGCTTTGGCGGCGCTTTAGGTGCCATTGGCGGAGACTTCAGCGCATTGGGCGTCACCCCCGCCGGTATAGGCGTGTACCGCACTTCAGAGTTTACATTCACTCCTTCATTGAAACTTAGTAGTTCTAACAGTACATATACNNTACATATACAGGTGCTGCCATGGCGGATAACGCTACTCGTTTCAATATCAACAACCTGGGTGTGGTGTTTACAAGCGCAGCTGAAGGGAGAAGGTATAAAAACAGTGCCTGGAAGTCTGCTTCATTTGGTATAGGCGTTAGCCGTTCCGCTGATTTTACATCCAATCATGTGTACAGTGGTAACAATAATACATCTTCTGCCAGCGAAGTATTCCTGGCCGATGCGATAGCATACCCCAACGATTATGAGAACCTCGCTACTTTTGTAGGACTGGGTTGGGGCTCTTACCTGTTGGGTTACGATACCGCTTTAGGTTATTATAAAACACCGAATTTTGAGACAGGGCTGAACCAGATGCGCAGTGTGCAGCAGCGTGGAGGCATTACAGACGTCAACATCTCTTTCGGTGGTAACTATGAAGAAAAATTGATGCTGGGCGCTACCATCGGTATTGCTTCTCTCAGGTACTTACGTGATGTTACCTTGCGAGAAGAAGATATATCGGGCAATGCCGATAATGACTTTAATTATTTTGAGTACAAGGAATCACTTAAAACTACAGGTGCGGGTATAAACCTGAAGCTTGGTTTTATTTACAACTTCACCGGCAACTTTCGTGCAGGCGCTGCGCTGCATACACCTACTTTTTTTGGCATGACCGATGTGTTCAACCGTTCAGTAACCAGTCATACTGAAGGGTTCAAGGCATTCCTGGGCGAAGACCCTAACCCGGTAACGCGCGTTGACGCTCCTACTAATGAGTACCAGTATTCATTAATTACTCCATGGCGTGCCGTACTGAGTGCCGCCACTATTATTGGTAAGAGAGGTTTTATCAGCCTTGATTATGAATTTGTAGATTATTCTTCTGCACGTTTCAGCTTTGATGACCTGGATAGCTATTATGAACAGGAGGTAAACAGTGCTATTAAAAACATGTACATGGGTACGTCCAATCTCCGCCTGGGTGGAGAAGTCAGGTTTGATATTGTTATGCTTCGTGCAGGCTTCGGTTATTATGGTAACCCCTACAGAACGGCCGCTATGGGTTCAGAAAGGTTGAGTTATTCGGCAGGTATTGGTTTCAGGTTCGATAATATATTCCTCGACCTGGGTTTCAATCATACCAGTGCTACTGATACAGAACAACCTTACGCTGTTGTATATCCCGACCCTGTAGGCCTAATTGGCGTGCCAACCGCTACAATTAAAAACAGTTTCAACAACATAGCCCTTACAGCAGGTATTAAGTTCTAAAAAATGATTGCTTTGTTATAGCAAAAGGAGCGCCCCAAAGGGCGCTCTCTTTTTTGCCGAATCTTTTTGCAATTACCAGGTGAAGTTCTCTCTGTCTTCCTGTATAGTAAGGCCACCACCCATGGCATTCGGGTCCAGTCNNACCTGAAAATGCTGAAGCCCAGGTTGTCTATACCTGCAAACACTTCTGTATAATAGTTATTAGGATTGATGTACAATGTATTGTTACCTGTTACAATGTTCCAGCGCGCGCGCTTCAGCAATGGTATCTTGTTAGTCAGTAGTCCGTTCAGGTTATATTCCACATGCGCTTCGCCATATATATTGGCGGTATTGCTGAACATGTAATATGGTGCCATCTGAAAGCTTGAAAGGTACGGGGCTGCTACCGCCAGTTCGTTATCAGCCACATGCATCATATCAGGCAAGCTTACATACTTGTTGTTCAGAAAACCACCNNCCGCTGCTATATTATATTCAATGCTGCCGAATAGTTTCATGTTGACATAATCCTCTGCCTCGAAACGCCATTTGTCAAAATCAGTTTTACTGTTCAATATGCCGGGTATGCCTTTTTCATAGCTGAGTGTAAAACGTGGCCATACACTGGTTACAGGCGATTTGAATTTTGGGTACTGGATAAACTTATAGCCCGGCTGGTATGATATACTCGCTTTAAACAATACGGCATTGTGTACTTCCCACAGTACTCCTGCCAGTGGTGCCGGTGTATTGTCCGTCCACTTTTCAGGATTGTTATTGGCCCATGTATAAAAACTGGTATTGCTCACCGGCAGCCTGCGTTGGAAACCGCCCTTTGCAGATATGGTCAACCCATTGCCGAAGTTCCTATTATAGAAAGCAGCTGCTGTATAGCGTTCATACAACTTCATAATGTTTTTCCCATATGCCAATACCGTTACTGTATTGTATAGCGGTGTTACCGTACTGTGTGGGTTAAATTGGTATATGTATTTGCCGCCCTCTATTCCCACTTCCCAATTTCGGCTCAGCCATTTACGGTCATACTGTTTAAAACTCAGCCTGTCGTACACATTAAAGTGGGTGTTGCCAAACCCATATCGCGCCGCCACTACATTGTATATATACTTCGATGAGTCAATCCTATGCGTTGAATTAATTTTGGGGTTAACAACCAACCCCTCTACGGTATTATAATTGAACATACCCCCAAGTATAGAATTTGTCCTGTAGGTACTTTTGTAATCTTTGGTTGCATAAAAATATCCTCCCATGATGAAATCCACCACTTCAAATTTGTTACCCATACGCCTCATAGAGTCACGGTATTCAGGCGAAGTATATACAGCCCTGGCACTATCCCTTTTATGATAATCTTCAGCTTCGTCTTTTTCCAGGGGCACCACGCGGGCGGTTTCCCAATATCCGGTGTCCCTGTCATTCGCCCCCTCATTATAAGAGCTGATAACCTTGCTGTCAAACAGGCTGTCCGGCATTTTCTCATTTATTTTCTGGTTGTCATACACCACCAGTATATTGCCGGTGAGCCCTATGCCGAAAAACTCCAGCGTAAAGTATTGCACCTGGCTTTTTATTATCCAAAGATCTTTTTTCAATGGTATATAGGTCTGACGAACAACCAAGGTGTCAAGCATCTGCATACCCGATTTTTTGGTCAGTGTCAGGTCCAGGCTATGTATGGCCCACTCATCGTCTATTATGTATATCGTTCCCGAAAACAGGGGCTCATACTCCCGCTTCGGCATTACTTTTATTTTTTTGATAGTATGCCCGTCTTCCCTGAATTCGCCTTCGTACTTGTATTTGTAATAATTAAGCGCCCCGTCACTGATAGGAGATATAAATCCCCGCTCGCTTATGTCCCATAGAGGGTTTACATTATTATTGTAGTACGATACCACAGGTGGCACCTGCGACAAGCCAACACCACTCTGTGTNNTTTAGCTGGTCAAGATGATATTTTCTTTTCTTAATCGTCTTCCTGATGATTGCATAGGCCGGGTCTTCCGCATTAGCTTTTACCACTACGTCTTTCATTTCCATGCTCTGTTCCTGCAGGCTGAAGTTGTGGGTAACTGTCTCCGTACCCTTCACTGTTATTTTATAGGCTGCCTGTTTGAAACCCATATACTGGCACAATACATTGTATGTACCCGGTTGCAGTTGTAAGGTATATTCCGCATTAGCATTGGCTGCTGTACCAATAGTAGTACCTTTTATATATACTGTGGCAAATGGAAGTGGGTCGCCCTGGTTGTCTGTCACTTTACCCTTCAGCGTGGCGGCCAGGGNNACATAAGCAGGCATACAGCCTGTAGCAGCAAGTAGAGGTATTTGGTCATGCAAGAGAGGCTTTATCTTTCGCTGTATATCGGATGAAGGGCAGAAAAGTTACAGCAGCGTCAGAATAACCCGTTTATTTGGGCGTCCACCCTGCGCAACACTTCGGCCAGGTCTTCATCGTTCTCAGTAAAATCAAGATTGTCAATATCAATAACGAGCAACTGCCCGTCTTCGTATTTGTCTATCCACTTATTATAGTACTCATTAAGGCGTTTCAGGTAGTCCAGCCTGATGTTTTCTTCATATTCCCTGCCGCGCTTCTGTATCTGGTCTACCAGCTTGGGTATCGATGCTTTCAGGTATATCAGCAGGTCTGGCGGCTGCACCAGCTTTACCAATGTATGAAACAGCGAACTGTAGTTTTCAAAATCCCTTTTGTTCATCAGCCCCATATCATACAGGTTGGGGGCGAAGATATAGGCATCTTCATATATTGTCCTGTCCTGTATCACTATGTCTTTGCCGTTTCTTATAGACTCCAGGCTTTTCAGTCGGTTATTCAGGAAGTACACCTGCAGGTTGAACGACCAGCGGTGCATGTCTTCATAAAAATCCACCAGGTAAGGGTTCTGGTCTATATCTTCAAAATGAGGAGTCCATTTATAGTGTTTNNTAAGTAAGTGTTGTTTTGCCCGCGCCGATGTTGCCGGCTACAGCTATATGTTTCAGTACTTTTTTCTTTGCCATAATTCCTCCTTATGTATTCGGACAGTTATTTCCTGCATTGAGATGCCCTTTGCATCCAACGCGGAGATTTAAAATACAATTTTTATTCTATTTCAAAATACTTCTCAGCTATTATACCTGTGCTGATTAATAATAATTAATGCCTATAAGTTTCCTGGCTTCGGCAATGGTCACCGATGCGCTGGCACGGGCTTTTTCCGCACCCTCTTTCAGTATCTTTTTTATGGCATCTTCGTCAGCGTGCAGTTCTTTGGTCTTTTCCCTTATCGGGGCTATGAATTGCACCATATCTTCCGCCAGTTGCTTCTTCATATCGCCATAGCGTATGGTACACTCATTAAAGGCCTTTGTGTAAGTGTCAACAGATTCCTGCGAAGACACCAGCTTCATCAGCAGGAAGAGGTTTTGGATGTATTCCGGCATTTCGCTGTTGTGTTCGGTAGGGCCCGAGTCGGTTTTCGCCTTCATCACTTTTTTGCGGATCACATCATCTTCATCTGCCAGGTACAGGGTGGCGTTTTCGTTTTCACTCTTGCTCATCTTGCCTGTTCCGTCAAGGCTGGGCACTTTTATCAGTTCGTTGCTG